>JBIOGX010000007.1:0-19329 GCA_044448445.1 Chitinophagales bacterium | reverse complement strand
GAGTAAAGGGGTGACTATTGGCTTTATCGCCGGTTTTGAGAAAGAAAGTGGCGATTGGCTTTATGACAATATGGGGGGCAAGCAGGAAGATTGGAGTTCATTTAAAATAGGTGTTTTCTCAAGATCCGCATTTACGATAGCAAGCGAGGTATCTATTACTTATAGAAATGAAGATGATCTTCGTATTTACACAACTGTTGGTATTGGCGCAATATTTAAACAGGAAACAGATGTGTACCAGCAGCAGGCATTTTATGGTGGTAATTATGTACCGGCAGCTCAGGGAACACAGGTTCCTGATAATTCAACGAAACTCACCGGGTACTATTCTCCATTCGGTATGAGATTTGGCGGTAATTTAGGAGGTTTTATAGAATTAGGAATTGGCTATAAAGGGATGTTGAACGGAGGAATATCTTACATGTTCAAATCTCATAAAATAAGTAAAGTAAAAAAGCCAGATAAGTTAATGGAGTATGACAACTAATTATTTTGTCTTATTGTTATTCGGTAATATAGACAAGCTAAATAAGGAGTTTACTGAGTAGCCTAAAGAACAACTATTTTCAATAACATTTTATGTCAATTACATTCCATCCAATCGCAGTCATACACAATTCAAGAAAAGAAGCCACGGATGACTTTTGGGGCAATGTAATAACAGAGATAACTCTTGATGAGCAAATACCCACTGAAGCCTTTGCCAATATTGAAGAATTTTCACACCTCGAAGTGATCTGTTATTTTGATAAGGCTGATGATAAAGCAATGGTATATTCCGGCAGGCCGCGTGGGAACCCTGATTACCCGGTGATGGGTATCTTTTGCCAACGCAAAAAAGACCGGCCTAATAAAATAGGGTTGTGTACGGTGCAGTTATTATCTCATAGTGGCAGAACCATACAGGTAAGCGGCCTTGATGCAATAGACGGCACTCCTGTATTGGATATTAAGCCGGTTTTTAAAGAATTTCAGGCTAAAGGGGCCATCAGGCAGCCTGCATGGGTGGCAGACCTCATGAAGGACTATTGGAAACTCCCAATTACTAATCCCTAATTCCTAATTCCGAAATTTGTATATTTGTATCTTCCAATACTTTAGATAAAGAAATGCAATTAGCACAACGATTAGATTCTGTTAAAGAGCCCCAGACGATAAAAATGGCCAAGATGAGCCGCGAACTGAAAGCAAATGGCATTAATGTCATTGATCTTAGCTTGGGCGAACCCGATTTCAAAACACCCGAACATATATGCGCTGCCGCAGTCAGGGCTATCAGCGATGGATATACCAAGTATCCACCTGTAGCGGGCTTTCCTGAGTTGTTCGAGGCCATAAGCATAAAACTAAAAAGAGATAACAATCTCGACTATGCGGCTAATGAGATCATTGTTTCCACCGGGGCAAAACAATCACTCTATAATGCGGTAATGAGCCTTGTAAATCCGGGCGATGAAGTGATTTTACCTACGCCATTTTGGGTTACTTATGCAACCCAGGTACAGCTTGCCGGTGGGGTGGCTAAATGTGTAAAATGCACTATTGAAAATGAATTCAAACTGACACCGGAGCAGTTAGAGCGTAGTATTACTCCTAAAACAAAGCTATTTATATACTCTTCGCCCTGCAATCCTACCGGCAGCTTTTACACAAGGGAGGAACTGGCAGCGCTTGCAGAAGTGTTTAAGAGGCATCCGCAGATATTCATCATTAGCGATGAGATCTATGAATACATCAACTATACAGGCCGCCATGAAAGCATAGCCCAATTCACTGATCTGAAAGACAGGGTAGTGGTGATCAATGGTATGTCGAAAGGCTTTGCTATGACGGGCTGGCGAATTGGCTATATGGCCGCTCCAAGGGAAATAATACAGGGCTGCGAAAGGTTGCAGGCGCAAAGCACATCGGGAGCTAATTCCATAGCCCAGCGCGCATCTATAACGGCTTTGCTTAGTGATCTTGCGCCTACCTACAAAATGGCGGACGCCTTCAGGCAGCGGCGCGACTATATAATAGGGGCGCTGGAAAAAATGCCTGGAATAAAGAGCAACCATCCGCAGGGGGCGTTTTATGCTTTCCCTGATATCAGCGCTTTCTTTGGCAAGAGCTATGGTGAATATAAAATAAATAATAACGAAGAAATGAGCATGTACCTGCTCAATGAAGCGCATGTAGCCACTGTATGCGGTATCGCTTTCGGCGACAGTAATTGTATCCGTATCTCTTTTGCCACCTCTATGACCAACCTGATGGAGGCCATGGAAAGGATAGACAAAGCGCTAAAACAATTAGGCGCTTAGGGCATGTCAGAAAATAACCTGCATATACTGACCTGTTCTTTTCCATCCTGGGCTACCGCCTGCCTGCCGGTAGGCAGGGCAGGCGGGTAACTTCGCAATAACGGCTATTATTATCTCATTATCACCAGCTTCTGGGTTTGTACTTTTCCATGGTTATTGAAGGTTACAAAGTAAATACCGGGAGCCAGTTGGCTGGCGTCAGTGGTAATGGTTTGTGTTCCTTTGTGCATGGTGATTGTTTTATTCATCAATACTTTACCGGTAATGTCTGAAATGTTCATGTTCGCATCGCCTGCTTCATCGCTGTTTATTATGGCATTAAAAGTCGGGCCGGCAGGGTTTGGATAGATGGCGAAGGAATTATTTGTAACGGAACCAACTGTAGTCACACTTTCCGGCCACCATAAAGTATTTAATGTAGTATTGGTCTTTACAGGTGCGTTATAATCAAAGTAAATGGAAGCATGGTTTTTAAATTGTGTGCCCATAGGCAATCCGTGCCTTGTTTTGATTGTATAAGTAAACATACCATTGCTTGTAACCGGCTGGCTTGATGCAGGAGGCAGATTAATATCATTGAACGTGAATTTTACTATGCCGTTTGTGCTTAAAGTGATCTTACATGGAGTGGATGATTCATATACGGGCCTTAGCGTTGTCCAATCGAGATTTGGGTCGAGGGTATCAATGACTGCAATATTCTGCGCCTGGTAGGTTCCGGTATTCTGGAAATGCACCATGTACTGTAGTATGGAGTCTGAAATAGTAATATTGCCGTTTGCTCCGTAACCTTTGGGGCTTACTTCAATAAAGTTAGGGTCATAACCTGCGAGGACAGGAGTCGTAAAATAATTGACATTATTCCAAGGCGAATAATCAGTGAGCCAGTTGCTCATAGGAGCGGCATAAGCGACTGTATCCTTAAATACAAGATTAGTACCCAGAGGAATGAAAGTGGGAACGTTATAATCAATATAGAATAATTGGTTAGACCCGGGTGTTAAAGACAAGCCACTGCCGCCGGATGTATTATACCAGTATGTGGCTCCGGCTGTAAATATTCCTGACGGAAGAAATGTAGGGCTGAAGATTTGGCCATCTGTGTTGTAGCCACCCAGTATGTTTGATTCAGTAGTAGTACCGTTATTGCTGACAAGGCATGCCTGTGTGTATGTGTTACCGGGCACGGCATAAGTATAATCCCATGTACTGATACTTACATCATGAATAGGGTTAATAGCATCGGCAAAGTCCACGGTATGAACACAGCCAATACCTGCAGCCGTGGTTACGGGTATATTATTTAACTGGCATGCAGCTAATGGATAATAAGCAAGCACGGTTTGTGAAATGGTATAAGACCCTGCGGGAACGATAAAGGAATATGCCCCGGAAGCATCTGTATAGGTATAGCCAATGCCGCTGCAATAGACCTGTATATTGTTTATGCCAGGCTCACCGGGATCCTGTATGCAATTGCCGTTTATGTCATAAAATACAACACCTTTGATGGTGCAAAAACAAGTGCTGTCTAAAGCATTGTATCCAACATAATCGTAATTGTCAGCAGTACAGCCGGATGCGTCTGTTACATCCACCCAATAAGGGCCTGTGGCAAGGGAGGAAATAGTAGCGGTTGCTCCACCATTACTCCAGTGATAGGAGTAGGGGGATGTTCCACCCAAACCTATAGCAGATGCAGTGCCATCATTTACGAAAATGCAGGATGCAGGAGTACTCGATACCCCGACGGTGACCGGTGAAGTGAAAGGCAGGTAATCTGTTTTTGTTTTTGCACAATGATTGTTATCGGTAACAGTAACAGTGTACCAGCCGGCGGGCTTACTTGTAATGCCCGGAGTAGTAGCGCCGGTGCTCCATGAATAAGTATAAGGAGAGACACCGCCTGTTGGGGCAACACTCATGCTCCCATTTGATAAAGTACACAAAGCGGCAGTAGTTGTAAAACCAAGGTTCAGAATATCTATTGGAGGCACAACGACAGCTCCATCCTGAACACAGCCCAAAGCATCAACCACATGGAAAGAGTAGGTGCCGGGGGCTAAGTTAGATGCGGTAACAGCAGTTTGAAGGGGAACAGTATAAAATGTATCAGTATAAGGTGCTGTGCCTCCTGATATCGCAAGTGTAGCTGTTCCGGTAGAGCTTATACATAAACTTGGTGTAGAAGAATAGGTAACGGTAATAGGTGTTGATGCGGATATGTAGCCATAACCGTTGCCGATACATCCGTTAGCATCTGTGACGGTAAGATAAAGTGAACTAGCAGGTAACCCTGTCTGAGATTGGGTTGTAGCGCCATTGCTCCATAGGTAGGTATAGGGTGGTGTGCCGCCTGAACCAAAACCGATAATGGCTCCGTCATTTGCGATACAGGTTGCCGGTGTTGGTGTTGTATTAACATTTATAGTAGTTAGCTGGTTAATATAAGCACTGCTATATGCTACGCAGCCAAGTGCATCTGTTACAGTAACATTATAAGAACCCATTACCAGGCCGCTTAATGAAGGAGATGTAGCCCCGGTTGACCATAAATAATTTAATGGTGGCACCGCGCCGGAAGGAATACCAACTACTGCAGCTGTTCCGTTTGTACAGTTAGCATCGGTAGAGGTAGTAGTAACAGAATAAGTTGTGATTGGCTGAAGTGTGTCAGAAGGACCGTAAGGAAAATTTATTGTTCCGCACATACAACCGGCTGCATCAACAATTAAGATGCCATAAAGACCTGATGGGAGGGTAATAGGATTTGTTGTTCCGACAGTACCAGAATAATCATACCAGGAGTAGGAGTATGGTGGGGTTCCGCCTGTAACTGTTACTGATGTTGTTGCAATTGTCCCGCAATATGCAGGAATAGGTGCAAAAGTAAATGAAAAAGAAGGGGCTAAATAATAAGTTCCCGAATCCATATAACAACTATTCTCGATAGCTACATGGGCGTACCCTCCGGGATAATTATACAGTGTATCTGTAGGCCCTATGACACTGTTATGAGTTACCGCACCGGAAAATGTTCCTGGAGACCAAGAAATCAAGGAAGGAGAAAATGTACACACTGGATAATGGACTACCAATATTTTGTTCGTATCGCAGGGATTAGCAACAAGTGTAAAGGTGATTTGGGCAAAAGACCGGCATGCTAAAATGGCTAATAAGGCCAATAGGAAAAGTTTTTTCATAAGGTATTTGTTTAGGTTTGGAATACTTATATAAAGCTATACAAATAATAGCAAATACAATGCCAGATTACCTAAAAAGTAAAGTCCGTCCAGAATTTTCGGGGCGGACTTTGTGTTTATTAACCAATGGTTATTACCTCATTATCACCAACTTCTGGATTTGTACTTTCCCATGGTTATTGAAGGTTACAAAGTAAATACCCGGAGCCAGTTGGCTGGCATCTGTGGTAATGGTTTGTATGCCTTTCTGGATGGTGATTATTTTATTCATCAATACTTTACCGGTAATGTCTGAAATATTCATGTTCGCATCGCCTGCTTCATCACTGTTTATGATGGCATTAAAAGTCTGGCCGGCAGGGTTTGGATAGATGGCGAAAGAATTATTTTGGGCTAAACCAACTGTATTGATCTCTGTAGTACCCAATAAAGTATTTAATGTAGTATTGGTCATAACCGGTGCGTTATAATCAAAATAAATAGAAGCGTGGTTTCTAAACTGTGCGCCTCCTGACAGGCCGTGCCTTATTTTTATAGTATAGGTAAACATGCCATTGCTGGTAACCGGCTGGCTTGATGCAGGAGGAAGATTAATATCATTGAAAGTGAATTTTACTACACCGTGAGTGCTTAAAGTGATCTTGCAAGGAGCGGATTCATATACCGGCTGCAGTGTTGTCCAATCAAGATTTGGGTCTAAGGTATCTATGACTACAATATTCTGCGCCTGGTAAGTACCTGTATTCTGGAAATGAACCATGTACTGCAGTATGGAGTCTGAATAGGTAATATCACCATTTACACCGACCCCTTTGGGGCTTACTTCAATAAAGTTAGGGTCGTAACCAGCGAGGACAGGGGTAGTAAAATAATTGACATTATTCCATGGGGAATAATCAGTAAGCCAGTTGCTCATAGGGGCTGTATAGGCAACAGAGTCTTTAAATACGAGATTGGTGTTTATCGGAATAAAAGTAGGGACCGCATAATTAATAAAGAAGAATTGTGAAGAACCGGGTGTTAAAGACAGGCCACTTCCGCCTGTTGTATTATACCAATAAGTTGCCCCTCCAGTAAATATCCCTGAAGGAAGAAATGCAGGGCTGAAGATTTGGCCATCTGTGTTATATCCACCCAGTATATTAGATTCTGTAACAGTACCATGATTACTCACTATACATCCCTGCATGTAGGTATTACCCGGCACAGGATGATTGTAATCCCATGTGCTGATGCTGACATCATGAATCGGGTTAATGGTATCGGCAAAGTTCACGGTATGAACACAACCTATGCCGGCAGAGGTTGTTACGGGTATATTATTCAACTGGCAGGCAGCTAAGGGATAATAAGCAAGCACTGTTTGTGAAATGGTATAAGACCCTGAGGGAACAATAAAAGAGTAATTACCGGAAGCATCTGTATAGGTATAGCCAATGCCGCTGCAATAGACCTGGATATGGTTTATGCCTGGCTCTCCGGGATCCTGTACGCAGTTTCCGTTTAGGTCATCATATACAGTACCATTTATGGTACAAAAACAAGTGCTGTCTAAAACATTGTATCCTACGTAATCATAGTTATCGTAATAGTTTGAAGTGCAGCCTATCGCATCGGTTACATACACCCAATAAGGGCCTGTATAAAGTGAAGAAATAGTAGCTGTTGTTCCTCCGTTACTCCAGTAATAGGAATAAGGGGATGTGCCGCCGATGCCTATAGCCGATGCGATGCCATCATTTACGAAAATGCAGGATGCCGGAGTACTTGAAAGCCCAACTGTTACCGGTGAGGTAAAAGGAAGATAAGTAGTTTTTGTTTTTGCACAATTATTATTATCGGTAACAGTAACCGTATAATATCCTGTTGGCTGACCGGTTATGGTTGGGGTTGTACCGGCTGTGTTCCATAAATAAGTTAAAGGGGGAACACCGCCTGTTACAGACACATTTAAGCTGCCGTTAGATAAAGTACACAATGCCGGTGTGGGCGCAAAAGTAAGTATTAGATTGTCTATTGGTGGTACAACAACAGATCCATGCTGCACACAACCTGCAGCGTCAACCACATGGAATGGATAAGTGCCGGGGGCTAAACTTGTTGCGGTGATTCCTGTTTGAAGCGGTGATGTATAAAACGTGTCTGTGTATGGTAATGTACCACCTGATATTGTTAGTGTTGCTGTTCCGGTAGGTGATGTGCATAAACTTGGTGTGGCGGAATAGGTAACTGTAATAGGTGTTGAGGCTGTTATAGTTCCATAACCATTGCCGATACATCCATTGGCGTCTGTAACTCTAAGAGAGAGCGACCCCGCAAGCAGGCCGGTTTGAGATTGGGTAGTAGCACCATTACTCCATAAGTAGGTATATGGAGTCGCTCCACCGGAGCCAAAACCGATAATGGCGCCGTTATTTGCAATACAGGTTGCTGGTGTTGGTGTTGTGTTAACAGTTATTGTAGTGAGTTGGTTAATGTAAGCGCTGGAGTGTGCTATACAGCCAATAGCATCTGTTATGGTAACAATATAAGAACCCGTTACCAGGCTGCTGATGGAAGGCGATGTAGCGCCTGTTGACCATAAGTAGCTTACCGGAGATACTGCACCTGAAGAAACACTTGTTACTGAAGCAGTACCATTTGTGCAGTTGGCAGGAGTAGAGGCTATGGAGATTGAAAAGGTTGGGGTATTGGTTAGTGTATCATATCCCACTGTCATACTTGGTGAGGAAGCGGCTACTATCGGAGTTCCTATAATACACCCGGTAGCATCAATTATAGTGATACCATAAATGCCTGAAGGAAGTGTTACGGGGTTTGTTGTCCCAGCCACTGAAGAAGGAGTGTATCCAGTATACCAATAGCAGCTATAAGGAGGGGTTCCTCCTGTTACTGTTACTGATGCTGTTCCGGTAGTTCCGCAATAAGTGGGAGTAGGTGCAAAAGTAAATGTCAATGTAGGTGTTACTCCGGCATAATAACTGTAAAGATAAGCAGTGCTGGAAGAAATATACAAATAATAAATTGGCGCTCCGTCATAATGAAATAACGTATCAGTTGAGCTATATACAGTATCATACCGATAGCCTCCTGAGTAAGTACTATTACCGGGCCATTCAACTACATAAGGTGGAGATCCAAAGCCAGAAAAGTTAACTGCGAGTATTTTATTTGTATCGCAGGGATTGGCAACAAGTACAAAAGAAGCTGTTTGTGCATTAGAATTCAGTCCGAATATGACCAGCAGGGCGAGGAGGAAAAGTTTTTTCATAAGGTATTTGTTTAGGTGAGTATATATAAAGACAATGGTTTTTAACTATTGGTTGGGAATATGCTTTTTTTCGATAAAATAAATTTTTGTTTATTTGGTTACATAAAATTATATAAAAACTTTGTAAATGCAATAGCAAATTACCTAAAAAACAAAGCCCGCTTCAATTTATTTGAAACGGGCTTTGTTTTTATTAATCAATGGTTATTATCTCACTACCACCAGCTTCTGGGTTTGTACTTTGCCGTGGTTATTGAAGGTTACAAAGTAAATACCCGGAGCCAGTTGGCTGGCGTTTGTGGTAATGGTTTGTGTTCCCTTTTGGATAGTGATTGTTTTACTCACCAGTACTTTACCGGTCAGGTCTGAAATATTCATATTGGCATCGCCGGATTCATCGCTGTTTATTACCGCATTAAATGTTTGGCTGGCAGGGTTTGGATAGATGGCGAAGGAACTAAAGTTGCTGCCGGAAGAAATATTACTAACAGATGCAGCAGTTTCCAGCGTATTTAAAGTGGTATTTGTTTTAACGGGTGCGTTATAGTCGAAGTAAATGGAAGCATTATTTTGAAACTGGGAGCCGACAGGCAGGCCAGGTTTGATATGAATAGTGTAGGTAAACATTCCGTTACTGCCCAATGGATTGCTTGCTTCCGTGGGGAGGTTGATATTATTGAAAGTGAATGTGGCTACTTTCTTAGCGCCCACCTGCTGCATGGTTACTTTGCATTTTGCAGACATATACACCGGGCGAAGTGATGTCCAGTTTAAGTTATCATCCAAAGTATCAATAACTACTACATTTTCTGCGGGCCATGTGCCGGTGTTCTGAAAATGCACCATGTATTCGAGCACAGAATCTGTGTAAGAGATCAGGCCTAAAGGTCCGGTACCCTTAGGGCTTACTTCTTTAAAGTTCGGATCATAAGCGGCGACAACAGTTGTTGTAAAATAGTTTACATTATTCCAGGGGGAGTAATCAAGTTGCCATTTGGTCATCGGGGTATCATAAGCTACGGAGTCTTTAAATAAGACAGTGGTTCCCAGCGGGATATTTGTAGGTACATTGTAACTCATAAAGAACTGCTGCGCAAAGCCTGGATTAATTGCAGGGAAGCCTCCTGAGGTATTATATAAATTAGGAGTTCCGGTTCCTGTAAATATACCGGACGGTGTGAAAGCAGGCGGGAATAATTGTCCGTCAGGATTGTAGGAAGCCAGTATGCCAGATTCCGGTATAGTACCATCATTACTGATAATTGTTGTCTGGGTATAAACATGTCCCGGTATGGGTTTTTGCAGGTAATAATCCCATGTGCTGATGTGCATGTCATGAATTGTATCAAGTCTGTTTGCAAAATTCACTGTCTGAATACAGCCTGCGCCTGAACCGGCTACCACCGGAATAGCATTGCCCTGGCATGCAGCCAAAGGATAATAAGCAAGTACAGTTTCTGAGACGTTATAGTTGCCGGCGGGAACCTTGTAGGAGTAATGGCCGCTATCATCTGTATAAGTATAGCCCCTGCCGCTGATATAGACCTGGATATTAGGAATACCCAATTCCCCGGGATCCTGTACGCAGTTGCCGTTGGTGTCGTTAAAAACAGTTCCTTGAATGGTGCAATAACAACCGGTGGCTGCAGCATTGTACCCGACGTAGGAGTAAATCCTGTCTGAAGTGCAACCTGCAGCGTCTGAAACCCTTACCCAATAAGTCCCGGTAGGAAGGGCGGATATTGTGCTTGATATACCTCCGCTGCTCCAGCTATAAGTATAAGGAGGCGTACCGCCATAAGGGGTAGCTGTATTCATTCCGTCATTTGTAAAAATGCAGGATGCAGGAGTTGACGCAACGCCAACACTGATGGGTGAGTAATCAGGCAGATAAGGATATTTTGTTACTGAGCAGCCCAGGTTATCGGTTACCGTTACGGTGTAAACTGCAGATGGTACGCTGCTGATGCCCGGAGTCGTAGCGCCGGTGCTCCAGGCATAGCTATAAGGAGCTACACCGCCCGTAGGCACAACACCCAGGTTTCCGTTTGACAATGTACATAATGCGGCAACTGAAGAGAAAGTCAGGGAAACAACATCTATGGGCGGAACGGTAATTGTTCCGTCCCGCAGGCAACCTACTGCATCGGTAATATGAAAATAATAGCCGCCGGCAGCCAGATGGGTTGCAGTAACACCTACTTGTGCAGGTGTTGTGTACCAAGTGATATTATAAGGCGTGGTGCCACCCGAAACCGTTAAAGTAGCGTTGCCGGTAGGGCTTGTACATAAGCTGGGACTGGTTGAATAGGTGACCGTGATGGGGGTAGAGGTAGAAACAGTTCCTGACCCGCTGCCAATACATCCGCTGGCATCTGTTACATTAACCATATAACTGCCGGCAGTTAAACCTGTTTGTGATTGGGTAGTAACTCCATTGCTCCATAAGTAATGATAAGGGGGGACGCCTCCGGAACCATAAGCAATTATTGCGCCGTTTGTATCGAGGCAAGTAGCCGGTGTCGGAACCACAGGAACGGTGATTGTAACAGATTGGGATACAAATATACCAGCCAGCCTGCTGCAACCGAGTGCATCTGTAATAGTAACCGTATAAACGCCGGTTACAAGGCCTGTAATTGATGGCGTAGTTGCACCATTAGACCATATATAGCTATATGGGGGTACCCCGCCACCGCCGGTGCTTATTGAGGCAGTGCCGTTTGTACAGCTTGCTGTGGTGGAAGTAGTGGTAACGGAAAATGATGGAATAGAATTTAGCGTGACAAAACCCGGATCAACTTTAGAACCATATACGCAGCCTGCGGCATCTGTGATGATAACACCATAACTTCCCTGGGGTAAATGTGCTGTGTCGCCGGTAGCTACTACTGCTGCTGTTAAAATATTAAACCATTGAGTAGTGTATGGGGGGGTACCTCCCCCAATACTGTCAGATACGGTATCCAATGCCGGGCAAATGCCGGGCTTAACGTGAAAACCATAGGCAAATGGTGCAGCCCCTCCATAATAACCGGTATCGCGGGCGCCAAAAGTATCTGTAGCAACAATAGTAAGCGGCCCTCCGGACCAGGATGTTAATATATCGTACAAACTGGTTACCCCGGTATGTGTTATTGGCGCCCCGGTTGTTCCCTGGGTGGTCCATACTACGGTAAGAGGCGGAACAACGCCGCTGAAATACGCTTTTAATACCCCATCATTATTACATGGTGGAGTAACAACAGAAAAAGCAACAGTTTGTGCATAAGCAGAGCCGGCAAATACAACAAAAAGGATTAAGGGGAACAATTTTCTCATGATCGTAGATTTAGTCATTATTTAAAGACGTTATTTTTAAAGAATTAGTTAGGCAATGGATGGTTTTTTAACTGCCATCTGATTCCAATAATAACCCATTTCCCATCAATTGGTGAGAAACAATTAATAAGTTATTATGCGTAAATATAGGCAAAAATAAATGCTGTAGAGCGTTTTTTTTCATTGATGCGAAAACCACTAACAAAAAATTAAACTATCTAATATGTGTAAATCATTCTGGCATCGCATTTGTACTATCTTATAATTTAGGGGAAATATATACAGGTATGATTCTGACAGAAACGTGGTTCATGGAAGGATATATAGACTTTGAGTTGCAGAAATACCGCCTGCTCGCCTATCTCAAAGAAGTGAAACAATGTTTTAACCAAACAAAACTTTATCCGCAGCTTTCTGATATAGTGGTGCATTATAACAACCTGGTAGCCTTCCAAAATAATAAACGGTTTCTGCAGGATCAGTTTCCAAAAAAAATTGATAGTGTAAATATGCAAAAGCTGGAACTTGTTTATGAACGTATGCTTGCTGATAACGAACTGATGCAGGAACTGGAACACATTACCCAATACGCGCTTGATGAAATGAAAGGAACGATCAGCGAAGGAGCTGAGATATATGATTTTGTGGAGAAACGACTGCAGATAGAACCTATAGGCATAGTGCCGCTGTATAAAAATGAAGGGTATATTTTTTTACGTTACGGGGCATGTACTGATGTGAGGATATACAACTATACCATTACTCTTTTTGAACATCAGCATGCAAAATATAAAGGGATAAAAATGCAGTACATAGATTCACGCGAAAAAAATCTCGCCAATACTTATGAGCAGATCAAGATTGACATGATACGCTCATTCAGAGAATTGCCAAACCCCGCAGTGTATAAGGTGGAATGCCCGTTGAGCGTACCATTTAATGAAACATTATTGCCGGTAGCGAAAAGGGTGCTGGTGAAGCATATAGCGTAGCAGCGTAAATTACATCCGCACAAACCAATGGATATATCCATCACTTGCATACTCATTGAGTATTAACGAATCCCCACTAAATTTGTAATGATAGTGCATAGTAAAAGCCGGTATAAACATCATCATGTTTGAATACCCTCCATGTATATAATAAGTTGAATCAATCCATACACTGTATGTTGAAAATACAGTATCGGTGATTGCCGCATTACTGCTTATTATAAGTAAAGATGAATCAATATTAAAAACATAAAATTTATTTTCCCCTGGAATCGGGGATAAAGTAACTCCTGAAAATCCACCAACTGATTTTACCCATCGCCATTTCCCTATTAATGAAAGAGAATCAAAAGAACTTGGATTTTGGACGGGGAGCATGGGAGCATGTGTACATGATATGCCTAATAATAACAGAAAAGCAATAACAAAGGTTGCAGGTCTCATAACAATAATAGACGTATAATCAATACGAAATCTTGGGTGTAGAGCTTTTTTATTTTGCCTGTATTTTAACTGAACTTGTTTTTTCTTTTTTCCCGTCCTGTTTATCGTTGTCGTCCAGCCTCATCTCATTATCATCCAGTTTCTTGTCTATTAGTAGCAGGCGGGGGTCTATCACTACTTTGTATGGTTTTTCATTGACAGGGATAGATAATTTTGTCTCACCGGTTTTTAGTTTATACCTGTTTATAACTGCTAAAGAAGTCCTGTTTTTATATACTCCTATCTCAATATAATTTTCAGATGGGGCTTCTGTTTCTTTTCCGGTGCTGTCGGCATACAATTTCTTTGAATCCACAGTTACATCAACTACATATTTATCACCTGATTTATTTGCTTTGGCTTCTGTTATTTTATTATCATAGATCGTGATCTTCTGAAAGCCATCAGTAATAAAATACTGCATGGAGTCAGGCGCTGATTGCCTTATATATGACAATAGGTCTAAGGTAGTAGGATAGGGTGGTCCCTGGAAAGCATAGCGTTCAATGAAGCGTTTGAGTGCATGATTGAGACTGTCCTCGCCGAGGTATTTATTGAGTGCGTGCATAATAATGCCGCCCTTCTGGTAAAGTATATAAGCCTGCCCAGCGTCCACATAAGCCAGTGGTTTTTCTTTCTCTGATTCATTGGAGCGGGCTGTTAAATATTTATCCATCTCAATGTGCAGGAACTTTCTCAGCCGTTCTTCGCCGTATTCTTTTTCCATAACCATGATCGCTCCATATTGCGCAAGTGTTTCGGAAAGCGAGTTGGAGCCTTCCACATCAGCGCCCACTACCTGGTGCGCAAACCATTGGTGCGCCACTTCATGTGCGGTAACATAAAATGGGTAGTCCACATTTTCTTTACTGCTGTCATCTACGTCAGCTATAAAGCCTATGCCTTCGGAGAATGGGATCGTATTAGGAAATGATTGTGCGAATGTTGCGTAGCGCGGGAACTCAAGGATGCGCACCTGCTTGTGCTGGTATGGGGAGAAGTTTGTGGTATAATACTGCAACGCTTTCTTCATACCATTGAACATACGGTACAAGTCATATTCATGGCCTTTCTGGTAGTATATTTCGAGGCTTATGTTATTCCACATTTCTTTTTTTACCGTGTAGCGTGCGGAGAGGAAAGAATAGAAATTCAGGATTGGTTTATCCATTTTGTAATGGAAGTATCGGCGGCCGTTTTCTATCCATTCGCGCTGCAGGTAGCCGGGCGCTACTGCTATCTGGTCAGGCACTGTGCTTACAGTTGCATCAAAATTTATAAAGTCGGCATCATGTGTAAAGACATTGCGCTGGTATGCAGCAGTATCCGTGATTGGGTTAGCTGTTATCCGGTAGCCAAGCCCGTGTTTCTTTCGGCGGGTATTGTCAGATAGTTCGCCATCGTTGTTGTATCCTATGCCGGGCAGAAAACCCTGGTTATTAACGAACGTACCATTATATATAGGCGCGCTCAGGCCTGAAAAATTGTGTTCAAAGCCTTTGGATACCATATCCACACTAAAAGATAAAGTGAGTGTATCACCGGGTTGTAAAGACTGTGCCAATTTATAAATGCGGTATGCATACTCTGAATCATTGAGCATCAACTGTGCCTGTTTAGAGAATGTAAGCGCTTTTACTTTTATGCCCGACAATATCAATACATGAACGGAATCAATGGACTGTGATGATTTGTTTTTCAACACATAGTCACCGGTTGCGTGAAGACCCCTCTGGTATGGAAACAGGTCAACATGGAGTGTTACATCAGTGATCTTTGGCTGGGGAATGTTTTGAAATTTCTTAAACTTCTTTTCGTAAGAAGCCTGCTGCTCTTCCTGTTGAAAATCAGTATAAAATTTGTTGAGTTTGTTGGTATTGTAGTAAATAAATGCGCCACTACCTATAAATACAAGCAAGCCCAGCATAATGACCATCCATGATGATCTGTTTTCTTTGCTTCGAGCTTCTGCCCAGCGTTGTTTAAGGCTTTTGTCAGTACCTCTTGTCCATAACAGGCTCGACAACACGGCCAGTATAACAGCGAACGCTCCCCAGTATATTTTGAAAATAAAGTAGGGAAATACCTGATGTCCGAAGCTGTTCATATCTGAATAGATCACTCCGGGGTCTGAAGAAAAAATAAACAGATTGTGTTTTAAAACCAGCAGTGCAAAAGTGCTGTTCCAGAAATAAAATAAGGCAGCGATAAAATATCCTAAGAACTTATTACTTACCATTGCCTGCACAAAAATAGCAAGCACCGCCAGCAGCCACAGATCAATAATTTTGAAACCAAAAAGGTATTTGACGTATAGTAGTATCTCAAGATTGGTATAACCTTTAAAGAGCTGAACAAGGATGCCGCATACCATAATAATGGCAAGCAGTATTACCTGCATGAACATAAGCCCGGACAACTTGCTTACATAAAAGACCCAGTTAGGGACAGGCAAAGAATCAAGAATGTTACTCATATTAAAATCACGCGCCCGCCACACAAGCTCACCGGAAAACATGATGGTAAGCACCACAATGAATAACTGGAATGTGCCGCCAAAATATTCTACTATCTCGTAAGTGACCGGGTAAGTAGTTGTTTCATATATCTTACCTATTTGCAGGGATACGAGGAAAAGGAACAACATCCCGAACAAGAGAATGATCCTGAAATATGTATTGCGAAGTAACGTTTTACATTCATTCAGGGACAGTCCCCATAGGTTTTTGAGATTAGCGCCTGTAGTATAGGTCTGGTGCGTATCCGGTAGTGCACTTCTCTTGAAGAAAGTAGGTACGAAGGTTAATTTAGAACTGTCTTCCAGTTTTGCTTTTTTGAAGAATAATCTTCGTGGACTGGAAGTGAATGAGAAATAAGAATAGCCAATGAACCATACAATAGCTGCAATACCGAGCCAGATAAGCCTGTTAATTAAGAACAGCCCATGCAGGGTATAATGAAGATGGTTTTTGTCATAAGTGCTCCAGTACTTGCTGATTGTGCGTTTTGCAAAATTTCCCATAGGGTCAACGAGGGCTGCTAATGTTTGTTTTTCAAGTGTACCGAAAATAGAATTGGATACGCCTGTGGCTACAAAGAAAATGATAAGGGAAAGCCAGATCACGAAAATATCCCGCGCTATAAGGCTCACAGCGAAGAAGATTGCGCCATCTACTATTGCATTGGGTATTATGGTTTGCCAGTAAGCATGAATGTATGGTGCAAGCATGAATGCCTCTATCTTATCATGGTTTACCCAAGGTGAAGCATAGCCCAGCATCATGCCAAATGCCGGGCCTGTAAGTATAAGCAGCGATATAAAAAGAGATGCGGAGAAACGGCCAAATAAATAATCGAACTTGGAGACAGGGGTAGTAAAGATCATCGTGTAAGTATTGCTTCTGAAATCTTTTAGTACAGCATTACCTACAACAGCAACAATGATAATAAGGCCTATGTAATTATTTATTGCGCTAAAAAAAGCATCAATTACAACCGGGGAATTAGCATATATTTTTTCTCCTGCAAAATTAAAATTAGCTTCCGCAAAAGCTCCTCCTGCCAGCAACGCAAGGGAAAAAGTAACAACAACGAGTATGAAGAAATAAATATAGGTGGAAATGGATTGTGTCAATCGCCTTACCTCAAAAGCAAAAATGGAACCGAACATATTGTTGTGTTATTACGATTAGGAGATGTTAGAAAAATAAAGCTCTTCAAGAGATGCTTTTTCAGGCTTAAAGCCATTGCCGGGATCGGTGTCGCTGTTAATATAAACCATCATAGAGCCGCCTGATAGTTTGGCAAGCACCAGTTTGTATTCAGCCTGGTATTTTGCTACTTCATCCTTACTTACGCGCTTGGTCCATATTTTATTTTCCAGGCCGTTCACAAGTTCTTCGGGATTGCCTCTCTGCACTACTTTGCCGCCGGATATAATAGCCATATCATTACACAACTCGCTTACATCATCCACTATATGGGTGGATAATATCACCACAATATTTTCTCCTATTTCGCTTAGCAGGTTATTGAACCGTAGCCGCTCTGCGGGGTCAAGTCCTGCGGTGGGTTCATCCACTATGATCAGTTTAGGATTGCCTATGAGCGCCTGTGCAATGCCAAAGCGCTGCTTCATACCGCCGGAATAGCCGCCGAGCGCTTTGTTGCGGTGGTTATACAGGTTCACCTGTTCCAGCAATGCCTTTACGAGTTCTTTACGCTCTTTATCGTTGGCTATGCCTTTCAGCCTTGCTATATAATGCAGCATCTCCTCGGCAGATACTTTTGGGTAAACACCAAATTCCTGTGGCAGGTAGCCTAATACTTTTCGTAACTCCTGTTTTTGTTTAGTCACATCAATATCGCCAAACATAATAGTACCGGTATCGGCATCCTGCAAGGTGGCAATAGTGCGCATCAGTGTTGACTTGCCGGCCCCATTAGGCCCCAGCAGCCCGAACATGCCATTGGAAATATTAAGCGTAACATCCTTCAGCGCCTGCACGCCATTAGGATATGTTTTGGAGAGGTTAGTGATCTGTAACATAGTAAGTCAAAAATTAAAAATTAAAACTTAAAAGTGTGTAATGCAATATATACCGATAATAGTACATCGTTAAAGTAATACTTTTTGTTAAAAAGCATGCAAAAGTATTATTAGAAGCGAATGGAACGCAGATATTTGATAAACTAATGCTGATAGACTAATAATGGAATCGTAAAGAGATAATCTCTATCCTATTTGCATTTATGACCCTGAATACTACCCTATGTTCTCCGGTAATACGCCTTGACCGGCAACCGGCAAGATCATATTTTAAAGATTCAGGTTTCCCGATACCGGAAAAAGGATCGGATTCAATGGATGAAATGAGAGCGGAAATACGCTTCATTATTTTTTTATTGCCGGATTTTTTCCAATACTGAATATCTTCCTGTGCTCTTGGTGAATAGATTATTTCCAAAGGTCAGAAGTTTTAATTGCTTTTCCTTTTCCTTTATTCAATTGGTCAATACTGCTCATTAGATGTTCGCGGTTAGCTTTGGTAGAAAGCAAATGGTCAGTATCGTTTTTTACCACATTTTTTTTTAGTAAAGCCTTTACCTTTTTTAATACTTCTTCACTGTCAGTATTCAATAATAATTGCATCAATTCCAATTTTTCAGCTTGTGTATTCATAATGTAAATTTATATGATAATGCAAAACTATGCATTTTTTAGTATTTTCAACATTGGATAATAAACAGTATATGTCTCATTGGAATCACAGAGTATTGGTGCAGGAAGAAGGCGAAGATTTCTGCCTTACAATTCATGAGGTGCATTATGATGAAAGCGGTAAGCCTGTCGGCTATACAGAGAGGGGCATTGAAGTGAGTGCAATTGATACAGCTATTCCTGCAAAAATTTTCTTCTGAGGGGTATCAATATTATTTTCAATCCACTCAAGAAAATTGTCAGATGTTTTGGTTATTAATCTTTGTTTATATTCTTTAAAAGAAGTTGGACATATCAATCCATTATAAAAGCCAACAAAAACATCTAAGCATTGAGTTCCATTTCCTACTATCAAAATGTCTGGAAGTCTTAAATTAATTTCACCAACGTGAATACCATATAATGAACACATCTGATCTTCATCTGAAGTGTTAAGTTGATTAAGATAGCTCATAAACTCCTGCAAATAATCATCAGATTTTGTAGGATGGGTATGAAAACTAAACGGCAATAATTTTTTGTTAAATGAATTAAT
>JBIOGX010000006.1:0-20745 GCA_044448445.1 Chitinophagales bacterium | reverse complement strand
GTACATAAGGCAATGAGGGTTGTTGCAATGGTTACCATGTGCAGGGTCCTGATGATTAACGACCATAGGCGAGCCGGTATTAACAAGCCCCATCATGTGCCCAAGTTCATGTTCGAGCACGCTTGACTCAAGGGCTTCACGCGATGGCTCAAATAAGCCGCCGGAATTATTGAAAATATTTTTACCAAAAAGGCAGATGGAAGTATTGCGATAAGAGAAACCCAGCACAGTTCCTGAGGTATCATAACCATCTGTTACTAAAATATACAGTGCAATAGTTGAGCCACTTGTATATGCGGTACGGTTCTGCTTTTCGAGTATGCCTACCTTTTCGGGGTTGAGTGTATCACCGTTACCCGCTACTTGTGATTGGGTAATGTTGATCCCACCCGGTTTGTTACAAAGCGTATTCAAATAGGCAGTTACATTAGATATGGCGGTAGCATCGAGTTCATACCCTGGCATATATTGTACCTGGATGTTGATGGTTGTATATTTTGCTGCGCTCAGCAGGTCATGCGCTGAGGCGCCAATCGGCTGATCGCTGTAACTATTAGGTAAGTATGCAGGATCATTGCTTACTTTTCTACATGAAAAAAAGAAAAGTGTTACACAAAATAAGAGAATTATTTTTTTCATAGGTTGCTTTATTATTAACACACAATAACAATCAGACGTTTATATATTTCGCCAGGCTTTTGGTAAAAGGACAGAGATTGCTCCAGGTCGGGTGTAGCAATAGTGAGCGCTGTTATTTCACCAGGTATTGGAGTCGGGAAGTATTCCATAAAGTAGTATTACTGCCCAAATATCGGGAAAAGTTTTTTCAAGATATTGATTACGGGATTATTGTTTTAGTGTATGTCAGAAAATAACCTGTAGATATTGACCTGTTCTTTTCCATCTTGCCTGCCGGCAGGCAGGTAACAGCGCCATATAATGGAATTTCCTCTGAAGATAACGTCTTTATTAGCCTATGTAAAAGAGCCTTTTATAATACTTATTTTGTCAAAATTCCTTAAAAATGAAAAGCAGGCAAACAGGTGATTTTACTTAGTTTATTGTTGATTGTTTCCCCTTACCTTTAGCTCATGTTGAAGGGGAGAAAGAAGGGTTCATTCTTCACAGGGTTTATTAAGATGCTGGGGCCGGGGCTTATTACAGGCGCCAGTGACGATGATCCCTCCGGTATAGCTGCTTATTCACAGGCAGGCGCCCAGTATGGCCTTTCAACGCTTTGGACTGCATGGGTCACATTCCCGCTTATGGCCTCGATACAGGAAATGTGCGCCAGGATCGGCCTTGCAACTTCACAGGGCCTGACGAGCATACTCAAACAATATTATCCCCGGTGGGTGATGTACCTGATGGTGCTGTTTAGTTTTCCTGCAATAGTAATGAATATCGGCGCGGACATAGCCGGGATGGGGGCTGTGACAAATCTTATTTTCCCGAAAATTGATTCGTCTTATTTTAGTGTGGTTTTTACAATACTCCTGTTGGTTTGCATTGTCTTTTTCCCGTATCGTAAGATTGCTTCCATACTCAAATTTCTCACCATGGTATTGTTTGTATATATCATAGTCCCTTTTCTTACACATACTGATTGGAATGCTGTGCTGAAAGCAACATTTATACCACATATTGAATTAAATAAAGACTTTCTTGGTATCCTTGTTGCTATACTGGGCACTACTATTTCGCCATACCTGTTTTTCTGGCAGGCTACTATGGAGGTTGAGGAATTAAAAGAAAAACAAAAAAAACAAACTAAGGTGATCATAGCCACTAACAGGATGTTTCTCGCAATGAAGAATGATGTGAATATCGGGATGCTGTTTTCTAATATTATTATGTTCTTTATTATCCTTTCAACAGGCACGGTATTAGCTTCCGGCGGAGTTCATAAGATTGATACCGTGGAGCAGGCTGCCCGGGCGTTAAGGCCATTGGCGGGAGACATGGCTTATTATCTTTTTGCTTTTGGTGTTATAGGCACGGGATTACTTGCCATCCCGGTATTGAGCGGCGCTTTGTCTTATATTTTCTCAGAGACCTTTGGCCTGCAAATCGGGCTTGATAAAAAATTTCATGAAGCTAAAGGGTTTTATATTATCATTGCCATATCGCTCATAGCAGGCCTCTCCATGAATTATATGGGTATCAGTCCTATTAAGGCATTGCTATACTCTGCTATTCTTTATGGGATTACCGCCCCGGTCATTATTGCCATAGTAATGCATATCTGTAACAATAAAAAAATAATGGGAAAACATGTGAATGGAAAGCGGGCAAATATCTTAGGCCTGTTGACCTTTTTATTAATGACAGTAGCCGCCATAGCGTTATTATACTTTCAGTTTTTTGGCGCATAGTTTCTATATGTTCAAAATATGCTATCTTGTATATAAAACAGGGCTGTTACTGGTTGTTTTACAGCATGAACATGGTTCCTATGAAAAGTGCGATATGTGATATTCGTTGCGTTCTTATTTTTTTACTGATAGCCTGCTTATTACTGCCTGCCTCTTTATTGGCACAGGAAAGCAAAGGGCAGCATAATATCTACCTAAAGAACGGCACGCTAAAACCTTCAGGGAATGTACGGTTATGGTTAGACAGTATGCAGGGTGCGGTTGTTAAAGAGCCTGTGTTAGCGCTGGTACATTTTAATTTCCTGCCTACGGTGGAGCAACGTACCATACTTGAGCGAAATGGCATTACGCTCATGGAATATGTACCGGACAATACATTTACAGCCATTATAAGACCCCCTTTAAATACTGATGTTGTTTTATCGCTCCCGGTTCACAGCATTATTAATATTGCACCGGAGTGGAAAGCCGGTGATTATCTGTGGAAGAAAGTAAGCAGCGAGGGAGGTGTGATAGAAGTGCTGGTATCTTTTTATCAAAATATTGATGCAAATGCGGTGAAGCAATTTATATCCCGGATAGGCGGGCAGGTCAGGCCCGGCCATATTGAGCGGTATGGGTCTTATAACGTGGTTGTTGCTGCAAATAAGGTACATACTATTGCGCAATGGTATGGCGTGCGTTATATAAGCCCGGTTACGGAAATTATACCGCTCGATATACAATCCCGTGCGGCAGTAAAAGGTAATATTTCATCTGCTACTGCTATGTATGGCGGCTATGGATTATTGGGCGATAGTGTAACAGTGGGGGTAGGGGATAACACCTCCGGAATTTATCATACCGACACCAGGGACCGTGCTATCAACTTTAACCCGGCGCTGATGGTCCACCATGGCGTATTTACCAATGGAGTTGTTGGAGGTGCTGCAAATGTGGATCCTCTTTCGATCAGCCTGACACCGCATGTTACACTGGTAGATCATTATTTTGACCTTATTCTGCCTGCTACCGGGGCTATGTATCATGATTATAACATGACGATCACCAACAATTCTTATACCCTTGTAGAGGGTGACTGTAACTATGCCGGTACTTATGACGCCTACTCAGCTTTTCTTGATACGCTTGCCATACAATATCCTTATGTGCAGCATGTATTCGCTGCCGGCAATGACGGGGGTATAACCTGCTCACCCTATCTCCCGGGTTTTGCAACCGTGGGCGGAGGTTACCAGCCCTCAAAAAACATTATTGTAGTGGGTAGTATTTTCGATGATTATTTCAATGCTTATGACGAATCCCGTGGCCCGGTAAAAGATGGAAGACTGATACCGGAAATAGTAGCAATAGGCGCTTCTGTTTACGCCGACATTGATTTTGATGTATATGAGTGGTCTGGTGGTACCAGTATGTCTTCTCCGCAGGTTGTCAGTGGTTTAGTTGCACTTACTCAACGCTACAAACAATTGAATGGGGGCACGCAACCCAGGGCCGACTTGCTGAAAACCATCATACTGAATGGCGCTATGGATCTCGGTAACCCGGGGCCGGACTATACTTATGGGTTTGGTGTAATGGATATGTACCGCTCCCTGCAAATACTGGATAATGGCCATTATTTAAGTAATACTATTGCCAATGGGGATTCCCAGTTTTTTACTGTCAATGTACCCACAAATACAGGACAGCTCAAAGTGATGCTATATTGGAATGATGCGCCTGCCAGCCCAAGTGCTTCAAAGCAATTGGTAAATGATCTTGACCTTACCGTAACAGACCCTTCGCTTGCTGTTCATTTACCTCTTGTTCTGGACCCCGCGCCGGCCAATGTGAATAATATTGCGATGGAGCAGGCTGATCACCTGAACAATGTGGAGCAGGTTACTATTACCAATCCGGCTGCCGGCGCTTATACTATTAAGGCCAGGGGCTTCAGTATTCCTGCCGGGCCGCAACAATATGTAGTAGCGTATGATATCATACCTGACGGATTGCACCTGACTTATCCAACAGGTGGAGAGCAGGTATCCAATGCGGATAGCTTCCGTATCTATTGGGATGCGGTAAGCAACGGAAATACATTTACTATTCTGTTTTCACCGGATAACGGTGTGAACTGGACGACTTTATCCAATAATATCCCTGCGGATATAAGGCGCTGGGGATGGTTGCCTGCCGGTATCAATTCAGGTAAATGCCTGGTGCGCATAATAAGGAACGGGTCAGGGGAATTTGCAACTTCTCAAAGGTTTTCTGTAAATACACAACCTGTTGTCCGGTATGACACTGCACAGTCAGCACAATGCCCCGGGTATATAAACATAAACTGGTCGCCTGTTCCCGGCGCTGCTTCTTACTACCTGTTGCGCAAATCAGGCGCTTACATGCAGGTAGTGGATTCTGCAACAGATACCGCTTATTCTTTTAGCGGGATGCCGTTAAATACACCTTCGTATGTATCAGTACAGCCCGTTATTGACGGGATGGCGGCCTATCGTAGTGTTGCTGCAATAGGTACAGCTAATATTGGCAATTGCGCAAACCCGGTTTCATCCGGCGACCTGATGATAGAGAAAATCATTTCACCTGCCAGCGGCAGAATGTACACCAGTAGCCAGTTAGGCGCTGCCGCCGTAATGCAGGTACAAATCAGGGATCTATATACTGCTGCTTGCAACAATTATTCATTATCCTATAAAATAAACAGCGGTGCATGGCAAATATTGATAAATCCCGGGACCATACCAGCCAACGGTAATGCTGTTATCAGCGTCCCCGGCTTATCGCTTGCAGCACCCGGTAGTTATAATATTACAGTGGCTGTGCACAACCTTGGTATCACTGACCCGCAGCCATCAAACGATACTATTGCGTTCACTGTGTTGAATATCCCAAATGATACGCTGAACCTTACCACCCCTTTTCCTGATGGTTTTGAAACAATGGGGAATTTTGGGGTAGGTCACGACTCAATCGGGGTATCCCCAAATGGCCATTGGGATTACTTCAATACAAATGATACCGGCAGGATGAGGTCTTTTGTATGTGATGATGTGATCATCAGCGGGAATCGTTCCATAAGCCTTGATGAGAACCGGGCGGTTCGCACAGGGAGCAAAAATACTTTTGTGGGTACCTTCAATCTTTCCAATTACGATACGGCAACAGCCGAAGTGAGGGTTGATTTTGATTATATTTTGCATGGTACGCCTAAGTCGCCTGACGGTAATGTTGTAATGGCGCGTGGCGATGATGTATCGGCATGGGCGCCGTTTTATACTTATAACCTGAACGCCTACCCCGGTTTTGTTAACCATGTATTGTCATTGTCTTTGACTGATGCGGTAAGATCAGGTAACAGGAATTTCTCTACCAGCAGTGAAGTATCATTCGGGCAAAATGATACATCACTTATTGCCACATCAAATTATGGCAATGGTATCACACTCGATAATTTCAGGTTATATACGGTCGTCAATGATGCTGCCCTGGTAAAGATCATTACTCCTTTGCCATCTGATTGCGGCCTGCCATCTTCTATGCCACTCACGGTACAGGTACATAACGGAGTTAACTATACGTTGTACAATGTTCAATTGTTTTACACTATGGATGGAAGCGCCACCTTTACGGGAACTATTGATTCCATACGCGCTAAGGCAACTGTTAATTATACTTTTGCGCAGCAATTGAACACAACACCCGGATCAACGCATACGCTTAATGTGTGGTTGAAAGAGACAGGAGATACATATACTGCCAACGACAGCCTGTTAAACTATCGTTTTCGTAACAGTGTGATCGTAACATCCTTCCCCTATCTTGAAAATTTTGAGGCGGGGGACGGAGGTTATTACAGTGATGGCTATAATAATTCCTGGCAGTATGGCACTCCTGCATCGCCGTTGATAAATAAGGCTGCCAGCGGTGTCAAAGCCTGGAAAACCAATCTTACAGGGAATTATAATAACCTTGAGAAATCTTATTTGTATTCACCATGTTTTGACATTTCACAATTGGCAAATCCAATGCTGAGCTTTAGTGCTGCTATGGATATAGAAAACTGTGGCAATACCCTATGCGACGAAGGTTATATTGAATATACATTCGATGGTGTAACATGGGCAAAACTTGGCATTGCGGGGCAGGGTACCAACTGGTACGATTCCACATTTAATGTATGGAACACAATAGGTTTCACACGCTGGCATGTGGCATCTATTCCTTTACCACAGCCGCCAGCAGGGCAGACGATACATTTCCGTTTTGTAATGTCCGCAGATCCCGGCGCTACTTATGAAGGTATTGCTGTAGATGATATACATATTTTTGATCATACTTACCCTATCTTTTCTGCTAATGGAGCAGTTACTGTAATACATGATGTAAACGGTAACCAGTGGACGGATTATTTACAAGCAAGCCAATTACTGTCTTCTGTTCAGCCAAACAATCAAAACATCAGCAATACGGTTGTAACCTTATATGCGCATGATACTGTTAGCAATCCTGCTGCTACACAGTATATATTTCCACGCAGCTATACTGTTAAGGCTTCACAGTCTTTTGCGGACAGCGCAGGAATTCGTTTATATCTTTTGGACAGCGATGTGGTACAGATGCTGAATGATAATACCTGCCCATCCTGCACACGTATTGTGGACGCTTACCGACTTGGTATTACCCAATATGACAACAGAAATAATACAAATGCCGAGAATGGTACATTGGCTGATGACACAGGCGGTGTGTTCACTTACTATCCTTATCGGTCTGTTCGCTGGGCGCCTTATGACAAAGGATATTATGCAGAGCTTATGGTAAAACCTTTCTCTGAATTTTGGTTTAATGATGGCGGCCCTACAGGTACTTTTCCGGCGGGTGTTGATTATCTGAATTTTGTAGCGTTCAGATATAGCCAGGGTGTGCGTACTTATTGGTATTCGCTTATTGACACTGCTGTTAATGTATATACTGTTCAATGGTCTGCAGATAGTGTGAACTTTACTACTGCATTAGATACTGCCGCCATCCATTCAATCCCATCACAATATTCTTTTAACGACCTGGCCAATCCGCCTAATCATTCTGTTCTTTACTACCGCCTTAAATGGACAATGACGGGCAAGAACGATATTTATTATTCGCCTATACGCAAGGTCGGCATTTCTGATTCTGCTGCCAACCTCATTACAATGGATGCCAACATGATTAACCATCAAAGTGTATTAGTCAACTGGACCTCATATATTGACGGAATGGTAAACCATTATATATTGGAGCGTGCCATCGGCAGCAATGCTTATATTACTATTGACAATACCATTTCACTGAAACATTATGGACAGCAATATTATATTACTGACCAACCGACAGAACATATACAGTCAGGAAGGCTCCTTCATTACCGCCTTACGGCAGTATTGGAAGATGGCAGCACAATAGTTTTACCAATACGAACAGTAGAATGGGATAACAATGGCGCTGTTATAAATATTTACCCGAACCCTACTCATAATAACAGCTTTACCATAGTATGGAATGCAGACGCAGGAACTACGATGCATATAAACATGGCAGATGCTGTTGGCAGAAGCATGTACCAGGCAACAGCCATAGCTGCTCAATGGAATAATACTACCACTTTCCAGACCGGCAATCATGCTAAGGGTTTATACTTTATTCGCATAGACATAGGTGGTAGCAGGTGTACTGTTAAGATCGTGTATGAGTAATTATCTGTGGTCAATATTTTATTCAAAAACAATGCCCCGCCGCGGCGGGGCATTGTTAGTATATAATTTGAACTTCATCTTATCTTCTTCCACCTTCATGTGGTTGTTCCTGAGGTGCAGGGCGGGGTTGTGGAGCAGGCTGCGTCCTTGGAGCCGGTTGTGGCATCGGTCTTGGCTGAGGTGCCGGCTGTGTCCTTGGAGCAGGTTGAGGTGTTGGGCGTGGCTGAGGCGCTGGCTGCTGTCTTGGCACAGGTTGAGGCTGAGGCGCCGGTTGCTGCCTGGCAGGCGGCTGGTTGTTAAAGTGTTGTGGTTGCGGTTTGTTGTCAGCAGGTGGCTGATTACGCACTGGTGGTTGCGGTTGATTATTTTGTGGTTGTGCCCTGTTTACCGGTGGCTGGGGTTGATTATTATTCCCGGGTCTTGGCGCTATATTACCCGGAGTTTGTTTTTGTACATCCTGCCTGAATGGGGCCTGGTGAGTGGCGTTTACAGTAGTTGCAGGTTGCGGCTTACCTATTTGGCGCGGAGCCTGTATTACATTGCCGGGGCGGGCGGTATTTGCTGTTTCCCTGTTTACCGGCGGGCGGTACATGCTTACCCTGTTACCGTTCACACTTGGTGCGCCGGGCCTGTTGGTTTGTGATACACGATACACCTGCACAGGCTGATGTGTATCTCTTTCAATAACATCCCTGCGAGGACCATAATTATAGCGTACATGAGTGCCGTTATCCACATAATAGTTGTTGATGATGGTAGTCTGTTGAATGTAAGTGGTATTATAGCCGGGGCCTCTCCAGTGATGATAGCAATCAGCGCCATACATATATTGCGGACCTACAAATATCCACCAACTGTCCGGGCAATAAAAACTCATCCCTATGGTTATGCCCGGACCTAATGGCGCCCATCCGCAATATCCGCCGCCATAACGCCAGGTTACCCAGGCGGGAGCCCATTCATAGCCGGGTATCCATACCCAGCCATAATAAGGGTCATAAGTCCAGCGGCCATAATGGTAGCAGGCCCATCCCCATGGATCATCGGATACCCATGTATTTCCGTAATCCGTCATGACCCAATGGCCGCGGCTGCCATACGGGCGAAAATCTCCGCCTTCATTTGGCACCCATACATTACCATATTGCGGGTCAGACACCCATTGGCCGTAAGGAGATAAATTATCATAAAAGGTTTGATAGGATACGGCTACATCCTGCGCCATTATTTTTTGCCCGGAGCTTACAACCAGCAACAGGCTCAGCAGCGAGATACTTAATAACTTTTTCATGTTTTTCGTTTTAATATTCTTGTGATACTTACTTCTATCCAATATCCAGTCCAAAAATTACTAAAAAAATGTTAACTATCTGGCATTTTTCTTCATGCAATAATAATGCCAATGGTAAGTTACAAGCCAATTAGTCGTGAATAAATGTGATTTCTTCACTAAGGAGCAATATACTACTAAGTTAAATGTTAATATTTTATAAACTTTCTTGAATGTATTTCTATTTAATAATGATGCAATACCTTTGCCTCACCTTATGAATAAAAGAATCTATTTTATTCTTCTTCCGGTACTTGCAATAATATTCAGTATTATTTGCTGGAAAAACAATTCTGTATTTTTTAATGAACCCGCCCGGGATTTAAGCATTACTAAAAATGTTGCTCAAGTTGATTTTCCTTATTCATCCGGTGTGAAAAAAGAAAATAAGAACAGGATCAAAAATGCTATTCGCATAAAAGCCTGGGATGATGCTGCTGCAATAAATATTTTTTCAACTCCTGATCCGGTTTTCTTATATTTACTTTTCCCCAGGGTAGTCTATGGGGGATACAGGCTTTATGAGCTATCGGCTCATTTTTCCACGTCTGGGTTAAGAGGGCCTCCTCCTGCCTGATAATATTCGCTTTAGCAGTATTATTTAACTCTTAATCGGGCTTCATGCCTGTTCCTCTTTATGTTCACATTTATATGCAGGCGCTTAGCTGCCTGGATAGGGTTTATCCTTATAATTTGTTACATTTCTTTAGTGGGAAATGCGCAAACACTGTATCTGTATGATGCAGTGAACAAAGCAATAATAAACTATCCGCTGCTGCAGCAGCGGCAGGCTGAAGTGTTTGCAGGCAGAGCTCATGTAAATACGGTGAATGATTACCGGTTGCCTTCGCTGGTTGTCCAGGATCAACTGAATATGGGTACCAACAATGCGCTGGCGGGGCCTTATTTTTCATTAGGGATGGTACCGTCAACTCCGGGTGGTAATATCAATCTGGCTGCAAATAGCAGACCCAGCCCGGGAAATATAGCTATCTCATTTCTGCAATGGGAACTATACAATTTTGGGTACTACCGTGCGCAGAGAAAAGAAGCGGAGACACAACTGGCGGTCAATGAGGCCAACCTGGGCGGTGATAAATACCTGCTTATGGAAAGTATGGTATCGCTATATCTCGATTGGGTAAAAAAATACCGGCTGCTGCAAATACAACAAGAGAATATGCAGCGGGCGCAGGTAATACTGACGGCTATAAGGGCTAATGTGCTCAGCGGTTTAAAACCGGGTGTGGATAGCTCCACGGCAAGCGCAACCTATTCAGATGCCCGCATTGCTTATTTGCAGGCGCTGGATGAATATACTTATGACAAAATAACAATGTCATCCTATACCGGCGTGAATACAAATGGTATAATGCCGGATACTGCATTTATCGCCACTGCATTGCTGCAAAATCCATCCTTGGTACAACTGACAGACAGCGTGTCCGCAGTACATCCTTTGCTTAATGTATATCAGAAACAATATGAGGAGCAACTCGCGGATAATAATATCATAAGCAAAAAATACCTGCCACGGCTGGGCCTTGATGGCGCCGCATGGGTACGCAATTCAGGGATTTCTTATGCCGGTGTTTACCCTGAAAGCCTGTCGGATGGAATGCCTTACAGTAAGTATAATTATTTACTTGGCCTTACCCTGACCTACAATCTTTTTGATGTCAAACACAGGCACGACCAGCTTATAGAAGGCAGGTATGCGGCACAGGCGAAACAGAATGCATTGCAGACACAACAATTAGCCCTTAATCAAATGGTGCAACAGGCCAATGCCAGGTATTTAACTACTCTTGAAAAACTAAAAGAGTTACCTGTTCAATTGTATTCTGCACGACAGGCTTACGGCCAGCAGGTGGCATTATACAGGTCGGGGCTCAATACACTGATAGAGGTAACCAATGCACAATACGCACTTTTGCAGGCTGAAACAAATTATGTGATAACGCAGGATGAACTCCTGCAGTTGTTATACATACGTGCTGGGCTTGGCGGGCAATTAGATATTTTCTTACAAAAGTTTAAACGATAAATTATGAGCTTAGTATCAGCCTCGCTTAAAAGGCCTGTAACCGTACTGGTGATTGTATCAGCAGTATTATTCAGCTCAATTTTAGCGATCAAGACCATACCGATAGATATATTTCCAAGGCTAAATCTCCCGGTTATTTATGTTATTGAGCCTTATGGAGGTATGACCCCACAACAGATGGAAGGCTTTTTCTCCACACGCCTGCAGGATCAGTTTCTGTATGTGAACGGGATAAAAAATATTTCGAGTAAGAATATACAGGGTATCAGTATTTTAAAACTCACCTTCTTTGAAAATACGGACATGGCAGAGGCCTCGGCGCAGGTGGCGCTGCAACTCAACAGGGCGATGACGTTCTTCCCGCCCGGTGCGCTGCCACCGCAGGTGATACGGTTTGACGCTTCGTCTCTGCCGGTAGGCACGTTAGTGTTCAACAGCGCCAATAGGAAACTGGAAGAAATAAACGATCTCGCGGCAACACGTATCCGCCCATTATTTTCGAGTGTACCGGGTCTAACAGCGCCCCCGCCTGTAGGCGCTAATATAAGGACAGTGGTAGTGAATATAGATCCCAATAAATTACGCAGCTTTAATCTTACACCGGATGAAGTAGTCGCCTCAATAGCGCATAATAATGTAATGTCGCCATCCGGAAATATTCGTATCGGGAATACGATGTATATGGCCACTACCAATTCGCTGGAAGATAATGTAGCAACATTCGGCGATATACCGGTACGCACAGACAATACAAATACCGTACTGCTTCATGATATAGGCACCGTGCAGGATGCGGCGGATGTTACAACAGGGTATGCTCTTATAAATGGTAAGCGTTCCATTTACATGCCCGTTGTAAAAACACCTGATGCATCAACATGGGAAGTAGTGCAGAAACTAAAATCAAAGTTGCCGGAAATGCAAAGCCTGCTGCCTGATGATATACACATTACCTATGAGTTCGACCAATCGGTATTTGTTATGAACTCCGTGAAAAGCCTTGTTACTGAAGGACTATTGGGAGCGCTGCTTACCGGACTCGTCGTATTGATATTTCTTCGCGACTGGCGTAGTTGCATAGTGGTAGTAATAACGATACCGCTTGCTGTACTTAGCGCGGTATTCTGCCTGAAAATGGCGGGGCAAACCATAAATATTATGACGTTAAGCGGGCTGGCGCTTGCAATAGGTATCCTTGTTGATCAAGCCACAGTAACCATAGAGAATATACACCAGCACCTGGAAATGGGCAAACCGAAACGGCTGGCTATCTATGACGCCTGTACAGAGATTTCTTTTCCATTGTTTCTCATATTGCTTTGTGTTATCGCGGTATTCGCGCCGTCATTTATAATGCAGGGTGTGCCGAGGGCGCTATTTCTGCCACTTTCCCTTTCTATTGGCTTTGCTATGATTGCTTCCTTTATTCTCGCGCAAAGTATTGTGCCTATCATGGCCAACTGGTTTCTGAAGGAGCATATGTTTGATTACCATCATGGGCAGAAACACGCACATGCAGGGCTGGCATTGGATAATAAAGAAGTGGCAGAAATAAAGGAACACCTTCAAAAGGAAAAAGATGAGCCTGCAAAAAATGATTTTTTTGAAAAAGTCAAGATGCATTTCCTTGGCTCGCTTCAAAAAATGATCAAAAAGAAAAAGAGAAACGTTAGTTTTTACCTGCTCACTGTATTTATATTTACCGGAGCAGGCTTTATATGGATAGGCAAAGACTTACTGCCGAAAACAAATAACGGCCAATACCAGGTAAAACTGCGTATGCCGGACGGCACACGCCTTGAGCGGACAGAAGTCATGGTAATGGATGTTTTACAATTATTGGACAGCCTTACGGATCACCATATTGAGATTAGCTCAGCTTTTGTTGGTACAACACCTACAAACTACGCTTCGGCAAATCTATACCTGTTCAACAGCGGTTCTCATGAAGCATCTTTACAGGTGCAGATAGATGAACATTTCAAAATAGGAAAAGACAAATTCCAGGAGGCTTTCCGGGCTGCCGTTCATAATAAACTGCCGGGTGTAAGCGTATCGTTTGAACCTATTGAGCTTACAGAAAAAATAATGAGCCAGGGTGCTGCCACACCCATAGAGGTGCAGGTGGCTGGAAAGGATATGCAGGAGATAGCGAATTATGCAAACAAGCTCGTTAATGAATTAAAACAAGTGGCCTTCCTTCGTGATGTACAGATAGCGCAACCATTAAAGTATCCGACCATCAGTATTATTCTCGACCGTTATAAGATTGCGCAGATGGGATTGAAGTTGCAGGATGTATCACGTTCCATTGCGGCCTTTACCTCATCGAGCCGCTATACGGAAAAGAATATGTGGCTGGATATAAAGAGCGCTTATACTTACCAGGTGCAGGCGCAGGTGCCTGAATACATAATGAACAATATCAGCGACCTGAAAGAGATACCCTTACAAACGGGGCAAACCGGGCTTGTGTTGCAGGATGTTGCTACTTTCCAAATGGATACTACGGCAGGAGAGTATGACCGCATCGGCCCTCGCAGGTTTGTCACTGTAAGCGCCAACCTGTATAAAAAGGACCTGCAAAGCGGTACCAGTGCGGTGAATAAAGCTATCGCATCACTTGGTGAACTCCCTAAAGGATTAGTGATAAGTGTACAAGGTATGTCGAACCTGCTGACAGAAACCTTAGACAGCCTTCAAAGTGGCTTGACTCTTGCAATCATTGTTATCTTTTTGCTGCTTGCCGCCAATTACCAGTCCTTTAAAGTATCGCTGGCAGTGTTGTGTACCATACCTGCTGTATTGCTTGGGTCGCTGATCCTACTACTGCTTACACACTGTACGCTTAACCTGCAATCATATATGGGCATTATTATGTCAACAGGGGTATCGGTGGCGAATTCGATACTGATCGTTACCAACGCTGAAAAACTGCGAATAGATTATAACAACGATATAGTAAAAGCTGCAACGGTAGCTGCTTCTATAAGATTACGGCCTATATTAATGACCAGCCTTGCCATGATAGCGGGTATGATACCTATGGCCACGGGCATGGGCGAATCAGGAGACCAGACCGCTCCATTAGGCCGCGCTGTAATAGGTGGGCTTATAGCATCCACATTCGCAGCTTTGTATATAGTACCGCAGTGTTACGCATGGCTGCAGCAAAAAGCAACTTTAAAATCACCATCATTATTACCCGAACATTTAAACTAACCATATTATGCAACGTATATTTCAATTATCAATTGTTCTGTTTGTTATACTGACCATTACCTCTTGCAGCTACAAAGAGGAACCTAAAAAGGCTACTACAACACCCGTTGCCGCTAACTTCAAAACCATGGTATTACTGCCCCGGCAGATAAGCGGCAATGTGCAGCTACCGGGTGTAATGCAACCCTTCCAGTTCGTACAGTTGTTCCCGAGGATCAGCGGCTTTGTAAAAAGCGTGTATGTGGACAGGGGGTCAGTTGTAAAACAAGGGCAGACACTTATTGTGCTTGAAGCGCCTGAAATAGAACAACAGGTAGCGGCCGCAAAGCTGAGATACACACAGGCGGAAGCCACTTACATCACCAGTAAAGACAGGTACCGGCGACTGCTGGAAACAAGCCATACGCCCGGCACTGTATCTCCTTACGACCTGGAAGCAGCCGCCTCAAAAATGCAGGGCGACAGTGCTACATCGCAGGGAGAGTACGCTAATTACAGAGCGCAGGAAACCATGAAGACTTATCTTACCATTAATGCTCCCTTTGACGGAGTTATAACAGAGCGCAATGTGCACCCGGGCGCACTGGCTGGGCCTTCGGCACAAAATGCAAAACCTATGCTGGTACTGCAGCAACTATCCCGCCTGCGCCTCGTGGTTGACATTCCTGAACAATTCGCTACACAAATAAAAAATGGTGACGAGGTGCACTATAAAATAAATGCAATACCCGGTGAGGATTTTAAAGGAACAGTATCGCGCTCATCACAAAGCCTTGGTAATACTTATCGCTCTGAGACCATAGAAATAGATGCAGAGAATACCGGCAATAAATTTAAGCCCGGCATGTATGCTGAAGTGGTATTGCCAACCAGCGGCAGTGCAAACGCCTACGTAGTACCCAAATCTGCTGTCGTTACTACTACGGAAAGGAAGTATGTAATAACGGTTGATGACAATAGCCATGCTAAATGGGTTGACATATCTGAGGGCAACCAAAGCAGCGACTCAACAGAGATATTCGGCAACCTTCATAACGGAACGGTTGTGATCACTAATGCAAGTTACCAGGTGAAAGATGGGGGAGCGGTTAAATAGTTAATTGGTTAATAGGTTAAAGGGTCAAATAGTGAAGAATTTGAATGATTTTTTGGCTTATTTTGCCATCTTCACTTAGTTAGAAAATAAGAATGGATGAGGATATTATTTTTAAAAAGACCCGTATAGCGCCAACACCAAGTGGCTATCTGCATTTGGGCAATGTGCTCTCATTTGCTATTACTGCTTCTCTTGCAAAGAAAACGAATGCGAAGATTGTACTCCGAATAGATGATGCGGATAGGGAAAGAACGAATAAACTGTATGTGCAGGATATTTTTGATACGCTGAATTTCTTAGAGATTCCATGGGATGAAGGGCCGGGAAATGTAGGCGAATATGAACAGCAATATTCCCAACTTCACAGAATGGATATATATAGAAAAGCATTGCAGCAACTGAAGGAGAGTGGGAGTGTGTTTGCCTGTACCTGTTCACGTGCGGATGTACTGAGGCTAAATGCAGACAGTATTTATTCCGGCACATGCCGTGACAAGAACCTGCCGCTTGATACGGAAAATGCAAGCTGGCGAATAAGGACAGATGATACAAAAGAAATAACAGTCAATACTTTACAAGGTGTTATTAAAACAATTTTACCGGCAAGTATGCAGTATTTTATGGTAAAGAAAAGAGACGGCTTCCCTGCTTATCAGCTTACTTCACTAATGGATGATGTGTATTTTGGTATTGACCTCATTGTAAGAGGTGAAGATTTATGGCCATCTACCTTGGCTCAACTTTATTTGGCAACAATACTTGGGCAAGATACTTTCCTGAATGCTACATTTCATCATCATCCCCTGATCATAGGTGCTGACGGTAATAAACTCTCTAAATCTGAAGGTGCTACTTCTGTACATTATTTGCGTAAGGAGGGTAAGAAGCCTGCTGATATATATACTATGATCGTTGGTATGCTGGGTATTGAAGGTGATCCGGGGAGTTGGGAGAAACTGGTGGAATTGCTGGATATAAAAAATGAATGTAACAGAGGTTGATAAATTCTAAACTGTTTTAAATCAGTTGAGTGGCCGTTCCAAATTTATATTCATTTAGGATTTGCCAGTTCTTGCCATCATGCTTCCATAGATAAATACTACTTACTTCAAATGAGGCGCTAAACCGGCGGGTTGAATATTCTTTTACGATGTTCGGAAATATTGCCGATGGAACATCACGATAGCCAATTGTAAAATGAGGCGTATAGGAACCGGAACTTTTAACCGGAATATAATTTTTTAATTGTTCCAGAAAGCCTTCGTGCAGCTTGTTCAGGTTATCATTTTTAACTACGCCGATATAAACAACAGGGCTATTGTGTTTTTTAAAAAAATTGAAATCCATTAATTCTATGAAAAAGCCGGTCTGTTCTTCCACCCATCTTTGAATACCCTTAATTTTTTCTTCAAAGTCATTTGTGTCATGGAAGGGCGGATACAAGGTTATATGCACAGGTGGCTTCAATGCCTTAACGCATTTATATTTTTCTGAAAAAAGCAGCCGCTCACTATTTATCCGCACTGCTAATTCAGGGGGAGGCATAATCGCAAACATATACAATTGCTTCATAAATGCAGTTTAAGTAAAATTATGCAGAGATTTGTTTTATGCAAATAAAGATACTTGGTACAAGGGGAAATATAAAAACTGATGCACGGCTACATACCAGATATTCCGGTATGCTGATTGACAATAAAGTAATGCTGGATATAGGAGAGAAGGAATACCTGAAGTACAAACCGGAAATTGTATTCATTACCCACCTGCATCCCGATCATGCTTTTTTTATCATTGACCGGAAAACAAAGTTGGATATGCCAGTATATGCTCCTGAAAATTTCGCAGGCATAAATAAAGTAGAAATTATCAAAAGGCCACTAAGGTTTAATGAATATTTAATTACGCCTATTCCGGTAATTCATAGTTTGAAAGTAAAATCTATCGGATACCTGGTTGAAAAAGGGGGGAAACGTATTTTTTATACGGGTGATGTTGCAGGTTTTAAAGGAGCGCTGTTAAAAAAGTTGGGCAGATTAGACATAGTCATAACCGAAGCCAGTTTTTTCAGGAAAGGAGGATTTGTAAGGCATAGAGATGGGCAGGCCTTCGGGCATACAGGAGTTCCTGATCTGGTAAGTATGTTCAAAGAACACACCAACCGCATTGTTTTTACACATTTTGGGAGTTGGTTCATTAATAATATTGATGAGAGTACTAAAAAGATTAAGGGTTTGGAAACAGCCTCATTAAAGCTTGAAGCGGCTTATGATGGGGGAGCGTATGTGGTTTGATGGGGGGACAAATTTCGAACTGGTTTATGGAAGTTTCACTTCTTTTTCTTCAAAGACCGTCCGCCATACTATAGCCGCAAGGATACCACCTATTACAGGAGCGATCATGAATAACCATAGTTGCTGTAATGCCTTGCCGCCTGCAAGTATGGCCGGGCCAAAGCTGCGTGCGGGGTTTACCGACGTACCTGTTATAGGTATGGCTACCAGGTGTATCAGCACCAGCGTAAGCCCTATAGCAAGGCCAGCCATATTGGAGTTTCCCAACCTGGAAGTGGTGGCAAAGATCACAAACAGGAATAGAAAGGTAAGTATCACTTCTGTAATGAATGCAGCCGTAGTTGTATAGTTGCCTAAATAGCCCGGCCCCCATCCGTTAGCGCCTAAAGCCCACTCACCCATGCTAAAACCCGGCGCTCCCTTCTGGATAACCATCAGGGCGCTTGCCGCCACTGTTGCACCGGCGAATTGTGCAATGATATAACCAATGGTGTCCGCAAGGCTTATTTTTTTAGCTACCAGCATTGCAATGGTGATTGCGGGATTTATATGGCAACCGGATATAGGCCCTATAGCATAAGCCATAACAACTACGGCAAGGCCAAATGCCAGCGCTATACCGAGCAAACCAATACCTGAGGGCGCATCTGCAAGAGTTATGGGGACAGTTTTGCCGGCTACTACAGCGGCCCCACAGCCAAATAATACTAAAGAAAACGTTCCGATAAATTCTGCAAAGTACTTTTTCATAAATGATCCCGGGGGTATTTGGTTAATAATTTGATTTATACCATTTGGGTTTTAAAATCACACTCAACATTATTTCGGCTAAAGCCATGTGTTATTCTATTATTTCCCCGAACTAAAGTTCGGGGCTATTATTCCTAAAATGCAATAGTGTACCTAAATGTCTAAATGATATTAGTTCGCATCCATGAGCTAAATCATATAAAACACATGCCAGTAAGCCACATTATGAATAATACCACAAATAACAATAGCCCCCGGCAAAGCGGCTATTTTGTATTCCTTTAAATCAGGCTATCAATTCTTATTAGGAATTCGTTTTAGCGTCTCCAATAAAAAAGACCAAAACTTCTGAACAGAGGATATTTGCACACACTCATCAGGGGAATGAGGCCCATTAATATTCGGCCCGAAGGAAATCATTTGTACATCAGGATAATTAGCGCCAAGGATACCACATTCCAGCCCGGCATGTACGGCATTTACATGAGCAGGTTCATGAAACATTTCTTTGTAAAGATCAGCCATGAGTTTTACTATAGGCGCATCCGGCCGGGGCTGCCAGCCCGGATAAGAACCACCGTAATTCAGATCTGCGCCCATCAATTCAAATGCACTGCTGATGGCTGCTGAGAGGTCATACTTTTCACTGTCAACTGAGCTTCGTGTAAGGCATTGCAAACTATAAGCGCCATCGGCTACCAGTACACGGGCCAGGTTATTAGAGCTTTGCACCAGTCCGTTAATTTCAGGGCTCATGCGGTATATGCCATTAGGGCAGGCATAAACAGCGCGTAATAATTTATACTGGAATGCGGGATCCAGCGCCATGGCCGGCATCACAGCCTTATCTATCGTTATGGTAAGTTTAGGGTCAGTTACTTTATACTCTTCCTTTAAAATAATGGCAAGCGAGATCACAGCTTCCTGAATTGCTGCTGCCTTTTTTTCATCTGCTGCTATCACAGCCACCGACTCACGCGGTATTGCATTACGCAAACTGCCACCGTTGATACTTGCTATGCTGATACCATATTCATTGGTGAGCTTCAGTAAGATACGGTTTATCAATTTATTGGCATTACCCCTGCCCAGATGAATCTCGCCACCGGAATGTCCTCCTGTAAGGCCCTTTACGGTAATAGTGAAAGCTGCATTGTTAGCCGGCTTTACCTGGTTGTAGTTACCCGTTGCGGTAATGTCAATTCCACCCGCGCATCCTATAGTCAGCTCGTTGTCTGCTTCCGTATCAAGGTTCAACAATATTTTGCCGGACAACAGGCCGCCTTTTAATGATAACGCGCCGGTCATTCCTGTTTCTTCGTCAATAGTAAAAAGCGCTTCAATAGCGGGATGCGGAATATCGGTGGAGGCTAATAAAGTCATAATAGATGCCACACCAATGCCATTATCAGCGCCGAGTGTAGTGCCTTTAGCCCTTACCCAGTCGCCATCAACGTACATTTCTATGCCCTGTTTATCAAAGTCGAATGTAGTATCGCTATTCTTTTGATGCACCATATCGAGATGGCTTTGTAACACTATTGCCTGGCGGTTTTCCATGCCTTTTGCAGCGGGCTTTTTGATAATTACATTTCCTACACTGTCAACAGAGGTCTCCAGTGACAGGCTTTCTCCGAATGCTTTTACGAAAGCTATTACTCTTTCTTCTTTTTTTGATGGACGTGGCACCGCATTGAGGTCTGCAAAATGGTTCCACAAAACCTTGGGCTCTAAACTTCTTACTTGTTCATTCATAATTATTGATTATCGGGCTTCTAAAGTAAGGCGTATTAGGTTTATATAGGTAGCGCCGTGGTTCTTTTTAACATTGTATGGGGATAATAATTTTCAAACTATTTTATGGAGAATTTGAGGACGATTCAAGATTATAAT
>JBIOGX010000005.1:0-20868 GCA_044448445.1 Chitinophagales bacterium | reverse complement strand
TTTTAATATACTGCATTTATAAATATAATTACATGTTTCGTAGAAGGTTTAATACAAATTTTTTGGAAAGGCGCTAAAATAAAAATCCATCCCACTTATGCAGGATGGATTTCTATTAACTTCAAGGAAGAAATTATTTCTTCTTTTCTTCTTTCTTTTCTTCTTTCTTTGCTTCAGCAGGAGCGGCAGCTTTTGCTGTGTCAGCTGGCTTAGCAGGACCTGCAGTAGTTGTGTCAGCAGGTGCAGCAGGTGCTGGTGCAGCAGCAGGTGCAGTAGCAGTAGAATCAGTTTTAGCAGCTTCGCCGCCGCCATTACCGCAAGATGCTACAAAAAGGCCCATTGAAAGAGCGAGAACGCTTAATTTTACAAATTTCATAATACCGTTTTTTTAGATGGTTATGCACATTTATACCCCTTTTTAAAAAAGGTAACCCAACCAGTCAAAATTTTTTTAACCTTATTAACAGCAATTTTACCTGATATCAACGGTTGAATTGAGTCATTGAGCTATTGAGCCATTGAGTCATTAAGTTATTGAGCCATTAACGTCAAATTTATTTATCTTTATACAAAATAAACGGGTTACTTTTTCCTCAAATAAGTATTAATAAGTGTACAGCCACATAAATACCGAGCAGCAACTATTAGCGGCACTGGCAGCAGGCGGGCGAACAGCTACCGAAAGTATTTATCAGCAATATTACCATGTAATTAATGGCTGGTTAATAAAGAATGGCGGCACATCTGCAGACGCTGCCGACCTCTTCCAGGAAGCAATGGTGGTATTGTATGGCAAAGCGCAGGATGAAAGTTTCCGGCTTACGTGTAGCATAGGCACTTACCTTTTCGCGATAAGTAAGCATCTATGGTACAAAAAGTTGCAAAAGCAAAGCAGGGGACCGGCTTATCTTGACAAAAACATTGGAACGGAAGATGATATAGGAGTAGCGTATGAGGATGATATCAATGTGCACTTTGAGCGTGAAGCGCACTACGAACAATTAAATATCGCGCTTGACCAGGTAGGCGAACCTTGCAGGTCTTTATTAAAAGCTTTTTATCACAACGATAAAAACATGCAGGAAATAGCGGCCGAATTTGGATATACAAACCCGGACAACGCTAAAACTCAAAAATATAAATGCCTTGCAAGGCTTCGTAAATTATTTTACAGCGTGCAGGCCAAATGATAAAATAAGTCATGTCAATAAATAACAATATTTGGGAGGTTGCAGAAGCGTATCTGTCTGGCGCTTTGGCTGAAGCGGAGGTTACCGAATTAAAAAACCGGCTGGCAACAGATGCCTCCTTTGCTAATGAATTTTACGAGGCCACTAATCTTATACGCTCATTCGAAAACAGCGGCAGGCAGAAACGTTTCCGCTTCATGTTGCGCGATATACACGAAAAGCAGGTATCCGGAAAGAACAGGCAATCAATGCGCATACAATTCCGCCCCCAAATGTGGCGTACAGCGGCAGTTGCCGCAAGTGTGGCGATCCTTACATCGGCGATCACCTTCTGGAGTCTAAACTCATCTATAAAGAAAAGTGATTCCCAGTACAATACCATCAGCCGCGATATGCAGTATATTAAGAAGGTACAGGCTCAGCAGCAGGCGCAACAGAATCAATTGATCCAGAACATCAATAAAAATACTAAACCCGCTCCTCCTCCCTCTTATACCGGCACAGGTTTCGCGCTTACTAACGATGGTTATTTTGTTACCGCCTATCATGTTATTAGTGACGGCAAGGGCGATTATGATTCTGTTTATATTCAGACCAACGATGGGCAATACTATAAAGCCAGCCTCGTAAACTTTAGCGCTGATAACGATATAGCTATACTGAAAGTGCAAAAGAAGAACTTCCGGTTTGGCAAAGGCGAGATACCTTATACATTTACAGCAAGTAAAGCAGGCCTTGGGTCTGAAATATTCACCCTGGGCTATCCTAAAGAGGATATTGTATATAGCGAAGGCTATATCAGTTCAAAAAATGGTTACCAGGGCGATAATATGCAATATACTTTAGTGCTGCCTGCCGGGCATGGGCAAAGCGGATCGCCGGTGGTTGATGGCAAAGGCAATATACTTGGCATATTGACCGCTATTGGCAGCCAGGAAGAGGCTAACACTTATGCCGTAAGCTCAAAAGCTGTGATAGAACTGCTTCACTCAAAAATGCCCGATGATAAGAACTTCCACCTTCCAAAGCTGAATAAAATGGGCAAAATGAGTCGTATGCAACTCGCGGAAAAAATGGTAGCCTATACAGTTTCTGTAAAGGTTTATAAAAAATAATCTGCATTAATTTAATATGAAGCGGCAGAATATTATTTTGCCGCTTTTTTATTGATTATTGCACTCTTTTAACCAATTAACCTTTTAACCAATTAACCAATACCCTACCTTTACTCGCCTAATATATCATTGTGAGCATCTTAAAAAACTTTTTTGGCAACAGGGAGAAAAATCCTAATGGAGAGATGAATTTTCTCGACCATATAGAGGATTTGCGATGGCATATAATTCGTTCTGTTATTGCAATTATCATCGGGGCGGTGGTTGCTTTTTGGAAAATAGAATGGATATTCGATCGTATTATCCTTGGGCCTGCGCATAATGATTTTATTTCTTACAAATGGTTTTGTGAACTTGGTAAACTACTGCATTACGATTCCTTTTGCCTCGGCCAGGTAAAAATGTCATTCCAGAATACTGCAGTTACAGGCCAGTTCATGATGAGCCTGTCGGTATCTTTAATGCTGGGGTTTATTATTATGTTCCCTTATGTCCTTTGGGAATTGTGGCGGTTTATAAGGCCTGCACTTAGGCCTACTGAGATTAAGATGGCGACAGGTATAGTATTTTGGTGCTCTTTGTTATTCTTTTCAGGGGTATTATTTTCTTACTATATTATAGTGCCCTATACTATCAACTTTTTTGGCAATTACCAGTTAAGCCCCAGTTTCCAAAACATCATTACCATAGATAATTACTACGACACAATGAGCGATATGATCGTTGCTTTGGGTATTGTATTTGAGCTGCCTATTATTGTTTACTTCCTTTCCCGTATTGGTCTCCTTACCCCTGAATTTCTCCGCTCCCAACGCAGGTATGCTATACTCATATTATTTATAATCGCGGAGATTATCACCCCCCCCGATTTGTTTAGTTGCCTGTTTGTTTTTGTACCTTTATATATCTTGTTTGAAGTGTCTGTAAACATTAGCGGACGTGCGGTAAGGACAAGAAAGAAAAAAGAAGCGCAAAATGACCTTAAATAATATGAACACGACCTTTAATAAAAACCTGCCACTGGCTATTGGCTGCGACCATGCAGGATTTGAGTATAAAGAAGCAATCAAAAAAATACTTGCCGCCGCCGGTTGGCAGTTATCTGATAAAGGTACCTACAGCCTTGACAGTGTGGACTATCCCGACTTCGCTCACCCGGTAGCAAATATGGTAGAAAGCGGAGAAGCTGCGGCTGGCCTGCTTATATGTGGTAGTGGTAACGGTGTTTGCATGACCGCAAACAAGCACAAGGGCATACGTGCAGCCCTATGCTGGACAGAAGAGATCACATCTCTTGCACGCTCACACAACAATGCCAATGTGCTTTGTATTCCCTCCCGTTTTGTATCACTGGAGCTTGCTGAAAAAATGACAAATATATTTCTCTCTACCGCATTTGAAGGTGGCCGCCATGAAAGGAGAGTGGAAAAAATTTAATACGGGAATATAGAACAGCCTAACGTCAAATTAATTGAGACATTGAGCTATTGAGTAATTGAGCAATTACATCGGCACATCTATCCATATCTGCCTGGAGAATATCTTGCCGTTAACGTCTTTGCCATCTATTTTCCACCTATATCCGTATAGGCCAATGAATTTCGCACTTTTCCTGTCCGGCAGGCAGGCTTAAATTCCGTAAAAACTTGACCATCCGCCCATTTTATATTAATTTGCAATTTGATTAATTGACTGACAATGAAGACCAAACAAATACTTATTTGCTGCCTGATGCTTACGCTCGCTGCTAATTTATATGCAGGAAGTAATAACAAGGATAAAAAACACCATTCAGGCGCCAAAACAACCCTGGCAGATCCCGGCGAAGGTGATTATGATATTAAGCACCTGAAGTTCGACCTGCACGTTACCGATACCTCTGTATATGTATGGGGTAATGTAACGACCACGGCACAGGTCATCGCATCATCCATGAGTAATTATATTTTTGAACTGGATACATTGATGATAATTGATTCGGCGAAAGTAAACGGCGCCCTTCAGACTGTTACTCATGTTGGTTTTATCAGAACAATAACACTCCCGTCCGCATTGCCTAATGGTTCTATGTTTTCCGCTCAAATATTTTATCATGGCGTTCCTCCCGCAGGCGGCGGCTTTTTCAATGGATTAACCCATGCCGTATCAGCTCATGGCACGCAGATGCTTTATACCATCAGCGACCCCTGGGTTGCACAGGATTGGTGGCCGGCAAAGCAGTCTGTGAACGATAAAATAGACTCTGTGGATATGTTCGTTACAGTACCTTCAGGAGTAGTGGATGGGAGCAATGGTTTATTAGTGAATGTGGATAGCACATCTGTCCCGGGTTATTGGAAATATCATTGGCAAACGCATTATCCCATCAATTACTACCTTATATCTATTGCAGTTGCACGGTATGCAGATTACAGGTCTTACTGGCATTTTACAGGCAGCACAGACTCTATGCTCATTCAGAATTTTCTCATGGACACAGCTACTTTCAACCCTCTTTATAAATCCGGCTTCGATAGTATGGGCCAGTTTATTGATTATTTTTCTACCCTTTATGGCAGGTATCCGTTCTGGCAGGAGAAATTCGGTGCAAGCTATACTAACCTGCCCGGCGGTATGGAACACCAGACCTTGATCACCATTGGGGTACCTAATACTTACGTTATTGCTCATGAACTTACTCACCAGTGGTTTGGCGACGATGCATCCTATCAGTCATGGCATGAAACATGGCTGAGTGAAGCTTTTGCAACTTATACCGAGCAATTATTTTTCACTCATTTCTGGAGCGCTGCTGCAGGCAAAGCCCACAGGCAGTCATTATTAAACAGCGCTTTAGGTCGCCCATGTGGCATGGTATATGTAAATGATACTACTAATGCTGATAGCTTATTCGATCAACCAACGGTTTACAACAAAGGACAAGCCGTACTCAACATGCTCCGGTATATTGCCCCGACTGACAGCCAGTTTTTCCAGGTATTAAAAACTTACCATCAGAATTTTTCAGGAAGTAATGCCAGTACCGCTGACTTCCAAAATATTGCTGAGGCAACTTATGGAACGAGTCTCGGTATTTTCTTCAATCAGTGGATATACGGCAGAGGATACCCCATGTATAAAATAAGCTGGGACCAGGTGGGATCAACCGTGTTTGTGAAACTCATTCAAACTCCATCCTGCCCTTCATATACTTCATTTTTCTACACGCCGGTAGAGTTGCAATTACATTCCGCAACTGCTGATACCATTGTAAAGGTTTATAATTCGAGCGATACCCAGGTATATACTTTCGACTGGACGCCTGCGATGTCCACTGTTTATCTTAATCCTGATGTATGGACTATTTGCAAACTTTTAGGTACAGTTACTCAAGACACATCCCTGCGCGTGGGCGCGGTGATACAACATAACATAAAAATATTCCCCAATCCCTCTAAAAACTATTGGCAGATAGACCGGTTAACTGACAACACCAGCCTTACACTCACAGACATCAACGGCCATATTCTCTGGCAGGGAATCAGCAACAAAGGAAGCGCGACAATTCCCGGAGAACGACTGGCTGCGGGAGATTATTTATTAAAAGTTAACGGCATCAATATTTCCGAAAGCATTAAGTTGGTACATTGGTAAGGAACGTTGACAAAAGATGTATTTTTAACTTTGTCTATGCAGCTTACACTAACATTGGATATACCACCACTATCCACGCCGATCATTTATACCGATAACATACTGCTGGTAGGATCATGCTTTACCACAAATATGGCAGACCGCCTGCAGCAACTTAAGTTCCGGGTATTGTCTAACCCCAATGGCATCCTGTTTAACCCTTTGAGTGTAGCGCACAGCATCAATGGATATTTAGACGGGCGGCAATATACACAGGCAGACCTTTTCTATTTAAACGAACTTTGGAATAGCTGGGATCATCATACCGGCTTCTCAAATGTTGAGGCAACGGCGGCATTGGATACTATAAACAGGTCGCAGGCAAAGGCTACAGAATTTATTAAACACGCGGACTGTGTGATCATCACTTTAGGATCCGCCTTTCAATACTATTTAAAAGAAACGGGCATGCCGGTGGCTAATAACCACCGCGCACCTGCTCAATGGTTCGATAAAAAATTATTACCTGTTGATGAGATCATAAATACTTTAAGTAATACATTGGAAAAATTGTTCGCCGCAAACCCTTATACCCAGGTAATATTTACTATCAGCCCGGTACGCCATATCCGGGACGGAATTATTGAAAACAATCGCAGTAAGGCACGGCTTATTGAAGCGGTACATACTTTATGCGGGCAGTATGAGCAGGCTCATTATTTCCCTGCTTATGAATTAGTGATAGACATATTGCGCGATTACCGCTATTATGATATAGATTTTGTCCATCCCAACTACCTTGCTACCTCCTATGTTTGGGAACATTTTTCAAAGTCATGTATAGCATCATCTGTTCATGACATTATGCAGCAGGTACAGGAAATTATTACCGCCCGCGCACATCGTACACGATTTCCGGCAACAGAGGCCCATAAAAAATTTAAAGAAAGCTATATCGTAAAAACTAAAACATTGATGAATAAATATCCTTTCTTAGACCTTAATGAAGAGCTATTGTATTTTTCTGCATGACCGGAACCTGATGGGCGCTATGGCTGAACAACAGAGGCATCCGGAACCTGTGGCATATCTTCCTCTTCCCTGCTTTTTTTGTCAAGTACTACTAACAAAGCAAGTGGTATATAAAAAAGCGCAGCAACTTTATGAGTTTCTATTAATTCAGAAAAGAAATTATTTATAAACCCTGCAGCTACCGCCATTGCCAGCCCTATGGTGCAAAGCTTGTAGAATTTGTCTTTGAACCTGTGATATATTTTCTGGGCTTTTGCAAATATGGCGTATATAAGCCACGCATAGAGCAACATAGCAGGCCACCCTTGCTCTACAAGCATGTATAGAAAATAGTTGTGCGTTGTAGATTGTTCCGGGTTCCTGCTTACATAAGTGCGAAAAGAGGTAACAGTGTAAGGTTTGTAAAAATAATAAAAACTGCGGGGGCCATACCCGGTTATTGGCCGGTCATTACTCATCCTTACTGCAGCGATCCACCTGTAAACACGCTCTCTTGCAGACATATCTGTACCGCGTATTGTAGCAAGAAGATGATCCTCTATTGTTTTATGCATGTATGTATTATTATAGTCCGGCCGGTAATCCAGGTATTTATTATTAGGCGCCATATAACAGACAAGTGCAATGAGCATTACATACAATGAAGGCATGATCAGGTTAACGAGCCGCATACGTATTGCCAGTCCTACGATTATCGCAAATGGTACGGCTATCCACGCAGCACGCGCCTGTGAGAAAATAATTCCTGCCACAAATATGAGGATGATCAATAATAAAGTAAATCTTGTAGCCATGGTCTTATTTTTGGTAAGTGGCCATGCTACCAGCAATAAAGGAAGGAACATGGAGATTACTGTCGAATAATCAACATGATTGTAATACAGGCCGCTTATAGACTTCTCTACATGAACAAACTTGAACCCTAATAAGTAATGATGAATCAATATTATTATTACAGTAACAAGCATCGGTATCAGCATTAACAGGAACCCTTTTACAAAATCTTTCTTCTCCCTGAATATATATATTGGCAAAATGAAAAAACAGGCCAATAACCACGTTTTGGCAAGCAGAAATTTGATCGAGAAAAACAGTATTTTAGAAAAAATAACTGCTACAATAGTCCAGATAAATTGCAGAGCAATAATAAATACAAGCGGGTCATTCCACCACCACTTCGGTATAACTGCCGGATCCCTGGCCAATATTAACACGAACATCAGGAGAAACAGCCACATCATCGGCTGGTCAGGCAGGGTTATCGACATGGTATCAGATGCAAAATTAATCTGTATAGAAGGTGGTATCGTAAAAAGGAATATCCAATAGGCGGCTTTCCAGTTTACACCCAGCAACACTACATATAAAAAAGCAAAGGGAATTGCCAACAGGAAATACTGACCCGTATAGGCAAATAACCATATTGTGCAGAATAATACTGAGAACGCTGCAAGATTGAACCATATATTCCTGATGGCTGTAAGCATCTATCGTACTACTGCATTTAGTTTGCGGAAATACGCAATGATCAAAATATACAATACGCTGAAAAAGAAACCTAAACCGCCTGCTACCAATAAAGTCATTATCATACTGGGGCGATTCGGTAATGCAGGAGGACTTGCCCTTGTTATTACTTTCAGCAAATCCATTGCCGTATTAGTTGTAGCTGAAAACTCATTTAATGTAGAAATATAATGCGCCCGGTCAGTAACAAGCTGGTCTTTTATAGATTCTATGTTTTGTATCTGCTCTATTGCTCTGCCAAAACCTTTACCACCACCCTTTATTTCACCACTCACTACATTCTCCCGTGCCGGACTTATTATACTGTATATACCATATCTATCCCGCATAGCAGACAGGGAATCTGTAAGAGAATCTATCGCCTGGTTCAATTGTTTTAATTTATCATTAATGGACGTGGAAATACTGTTTCTCATTGATTCATAATAGTGCCTGTATGTTTCTTCAAGTACTTGTACTGACATATTTGCCACATTAGCAGCAGTTTGCGCGTCATTAGCGATATAGGATACTTGAATATCCTTATATTCCGTACGTTTTATATTGAAGTTTTTCTTGAAAATGGTCATCAAAGCATCATGGCCTTTAGGGGTCTTGATATCCTTCTTGTAAATTATTTGGAAATCACTGTTTCTGATTATGCGGTCTATTACCGTATCTGAATATGCAAGCGCCGTTACTTTATCCAGATCATCATCCCCACCAAAATAATCTACATAACGGGTATCCCTGGATCTGAATATATTGCTACGATCTGAATAAAGTGGATTATTCACAAAAAAGCTTGTTTTCGCTTTATATTTTTTCTTTATTATGACCGAAAATACTCCGGCAAGCGCCATGGAGACTACCACAATTATGGTAACTAAACGTTTTTGCTTTTGTATTGTTCTGATGATGTCTATCAGGTCAAATGATGGAATTGCCATTGTTAAATGATTAGTTTAGATTAATATTCACTTGTTTTTCACAACAATATAGCTATCTGAAAATAACATGATCAGGGTACTGAAAAGAAAGCCCATAGCTCCGCATATAAGCGTTACTAATATTCCTTTCAATACACTTGGGGGATTAGGTATTTTTGCCGGTGTAACTACTTTGATCATTGGCAATTGGTTATCTTTTAATCCTGTTTTATAGTGGTTTATAAGAGTAATTTGTCCTGCTCTGTCTGCAACAAGTTCATCCTTTATTAATTCAATATTCTGGATCTGCTCAATACCCCGTCCGTATTTTTTATCAATATTATCTTTCATGGAATTGAGCATAATATTATATTTCGAGGCGTAAATACCATATTGATCACGTAAGGATATAAGTGTATCAGTCAGTGAATTTATTGCGCTGTCCTGGTCATGTATTTTATCAAGGATTGACTCATACATGCCTTTTCGCATTTCCCTGTAGTATTCGCTGAAGGTATTGTCCAGCACATGCACACATTCATTGGCAACAGCTATAGCGAGTTTAGGATCAGCATCGGCATAGGTTAAAATAATGTCTTTGTACTCTGTTCGTGTTACCTTCATGTTTCTGTTAAACATATTTTCTAATCTCATCACTGCTTCAGGGTTTGTAGTGTCTATTTTATATGCCTGGGCAAGCCGCATATTCCTGATAACTACTTTCTGTACTATATCTGTACCTGACAAAATAATAATCTTATCAAGATCATCCTCATTGGCGAAATAATCAAATAATCTGCTATCATTATTATAAATAACAGTGCGGTCTCCATACATGGGGTTTCTTAAAATAAATTCCGTTTTAGCCTTATACTTTTGGGGTCCTAATATATAAAACATAGCTCCTACTATTACAGCAGCTATGGTAACAGCAGTAATCAGGCGATAATGTTTACGTATGCTCGCCGCAACGTCCGTAAGGCTTAAACCAGTTATAACCATTAAGACAGGCAGATTTTAAAAACTTAAACTTATGAAATTTATCGCAAATGGTATCAATGAAAATTATATTACTATTTCCCCTGCCTGCATTTTTTCGGCATTTTCAGCAAATTGTAATGCCTCTATCATCTCCTGTATATTGCCATTCATAAAATCATCAAGGCTATAAATCGTCATATTGATACGATGGTCTGTAACCCGCCCCTGCGGGTAGTTATATGTCCGTATCTTGGCCGACCTGTCACCTGTACTTACCAGGCTTTTACGCCTGCGTGATATTTCTTCTTCCTGTTTACGTACCTGTTCTTCATACAATCTCGTCCGCATCATGTTCATCGCCTTTTCACGGTTGCCAAGCTGGGAACGCTCTGTCTGGCACATCACCACAGTTCCGGTGGGAATATGCGTTAGTATTACTTTCGTCTCTACTTTATTTACATTTTGGCCACCCGCTCCCCCACTGCGGGCAGTTTCCATTTTTACATCGCTGTCTTTTAATTCGAAATCTATATCTTCAGCTTCCGGCATCACAGCTACCGTTGCAGCTGAGGTATGCACCCTCCCGCTTGCCTCGGTAGCAGGTACTCTTTGCACACGATGCACACCGCTTTCAAATTTTAGCGTGCCATATACATCTTCTCCCTGTACCTCCAGTTGTACCTCCTTGTAGCCGCCTACTGTTCCTTCTGTCTCTGATACCAGTGATATCTTCCAGCCTCTCCGCTCACAATACCTTGTGTACATTCTCAAAAGATTTCCTGCAAATATACTGGCCTCATCGCCACCGGTACCCGCCCGTATCTCTATTATGGCATTCTTTTCATCCTGCGGATCTTTGGGAATAAGCAAATTACGTATTTTTCCCTCCAGTTCTTCTTTTTGCAACTCCAGTTTTTCCAGGTCTTCTTTGGCCATGGTACGCAATTCTTCATCACTTTCCATTTCCAGCACCTCTCTTGCAAACGCAATACTATCCAGGCACGACCTGTATATTTTATATACATTTACTATTTTCTCCAGTTTCCTGTATTCCTTACTGATCTGGGAAAAACGGGTATTATCACTTACAATCTCCGGATTAGTCAGCGCAACTCCCAGATCATCAAACCTCGCTTTTATTGCTTCTAACTTTTCTACTATTGAACTCATTATTATAATAACAATATTTAATCGGTCAATATGGCTGGCGAAGTTATAAAATTATGGTCGCATTAAGCCAATTTCTCTGTATTAAAAAAACAGCCCCAAATTCGGGGCTGTTTCAAATATGATTTTATGCTCATCGCAGCAACGTTACATTGCCCTGGTGATGCTCTTTTTGGCCATCCTTGAATGTGGCATCTATAATATAAACATATACGCCTTCCGGTTGGGCTATATCATTAAATTTACCATCCCAGCCTCTGCCATCAAGCGCTGAGGTTTCAAATATTAGTTGGCCCCAGCGGTTGTAGATATTCATTTTAAATGTTGTCAATCCTCTTGTCAGTAATTGGCGGGGGAAGAAGTAATCATTTACTCCGTCACCATTGGGCGTGAATACATTTGGCAAACTCATGTAGCAATCGTTCTGTACCCATATTGTATCTGTGGAACCACAGTTATTGACATATACGGTAACATAATAATAACCGGGTGCAGTTACCGCAATAGTACTTGTTGTTTCTCCTGTATTCCATAACCATCTTGTGTTTGGGCCACCGGCATTATAGGTATCCCCGATGACTAAGGGCTCACTGCCGGGGCATATTGAAGTATCCGGGCCAAGGTTGATATGCGGCGGGGAGAACACTACAATGTTCCTGGTTGTACTAATATCGCGGCAAGCCCTGTAAAGTGCGTTGATAGTTACCGTAAATGTCCCGGCATCATGATAGGTATGAGTTACCGGATTGAGATTCATTACACTGTCCCCGTCACCGAAATTCCAGATAACTCCTGTATTCCCGATATTTGAATAAATACCCTCAAACGTCATATAGGTTCCCTGGCAAATTACGGTGTCGGTAACATTCATTATTACACCGCTGTTAGTGTCCACATATACAATACCTCTTGTCGTATCATGGCAAGGTATCCAGTTAGTAGCTATAAGCGTAACCGTATAAGTACCTACATTGTTATAGGTATAAGTCGCGTTTGTATTTGTATCTGTTGCCCCGGTACCAAAACTCCATAGATACTTAGTAGGGGGTGTACTGATAGTAGTATTGTTAAACGTAACCGCCTGATGCTCACATATTATATTAGGGGTATCAATAAAAGCCGCATGTAACGGATGAATCAGTGAGATAACCATTTGGGTATCACTTACACAATAGTGATTAGTTGCTGTTAAGGTAACTGTGTAAGTACCCTGCGCAAAAATATGCATCGGGTTTGCAGAAGTATCCGAAGATCCATCGCCAAAATTCCATATATAGTACAAACCGGCACCCGGAGCGGTGGTTGATGAGTTGTAAAAATATACGCTATCCCCATGGCAACCACGATGAATTGCAGTATCGAAAATAGCAGTTATGGGAATTGTTGTAAGGTTTGCTGATCCATTGACAGTATATAAGCATGCCCCAAACTTTATGGTAAACCCTGTGTAATTACCGGCGCAAAGGCCAAGTAAATGAACAGTACTGTCAGATTGGGTAACAGTAACGTAAGGTGGTTGTGGTACACCATTAATTGAATAGAATACAGTATCAGTACTATAGGGTGTCATTGCCTTTATTATAATGCTGCCATTACAATAACCACATTGCGTCGGATTGACAAATGAAACGAGTGTCAGCGGGGGTGTAGGAGGATTATTAAGTGTATATGGGCCTACCGGCGGGGTGATACATACTCCAAAAGAAGCAATTATGTTAGTATAAACGCCGGCACATAAACCGGTAAGCGTTATTGTTCCTGTTGCACTGCTTGTGTCGGTAATGGGTGGTTGGGCAACACCGTTAAAATTATAATTGATTGTGAAAATATGGTTGGCATAAAGCCCATTCAATACCAGGGAGCCATCACAAAGGCCGCAGAAACTGGGATCAGTAGTGATAACACTGCTGATGGAAATAGGAGGATTAGTAAGCGTATATGGCCCGACCGGAGGAGTAATACAATCTTCGAATGAAGCGATGATATTATCATAGACGCCTGCACAAAGGCCGGTAAGCGTTATAGTGCCTGTAGCGCTGCTGGTTGTCGTAATGGGCGGTTGGGGTACTCCGCCAAAATTATAATTGATCGTAAATATATGGTTCGGATAAAGGCCGTTTAATACCAAGGTACCATCGCATACACCACATAAACTTGGATTAGTTGGGGTTACACTACTGATGGAAATAGGAGGATCGGTAAGTGTATATGGCCCAACCGGCGGGGTAATACAAGCCCCGAAAGAAGCAACAATATTACTATAAGTTCCCGCACAGAGACCGGTGAGGGTAATAGTACCGGTGGCGCTGCTTGTTGTTGTAATAGGCGGTTGGGGTACTCCACCTAAATTATAATTGATCGTAAAGGTATGGCTGGGATACAGGCCGTTTAAAACCAAACTGCCATCGCATACTCCGCACATACTTGGATTAGTTGGGGTTACACTGCTGATTGAGATAGGAGGATTAGTAAGCGTATATGGCCCGACAGGCGGGGTAATACAGCTACCAAAAGAAGCAATAATATTACTATAAGTGCCCGCACATAGCCCCGAAAGAGTTATAGTACCGGTAGCGCTGCTTGTTGTTGTTACCGGCGGTTGAGCCACACCTCCCAAGGCATAAGTTACTGTAAACGTATGGCTGGGATACAAGCCGTTTAAAACCAAACTGCCATCGCATAACCCACACTGGCTTGGGTTAGTTGGCGTTACGCTACTGATTGAAATAGGAGGATAAGTAAGCGTAACGGGACCTACAGGTAACGAATAGCAGGTCATTTGTTTAACGATAAAGTTGCTATAAGTGCCGGGGCAAAGGCCGGTAAGGGTAATAGTGCCTCCGGCAGCCACAGTAGCAACAATAGCAGGTTGAGGTACTCCTCCCAGGTTGTAACGGACAGTATCAGATAAACCCGCTGTCAGGCCATGCAATGTAATTGTTCCATCACATGTTCCGCATAAAGTCGGGTTAGTTGATGTAAGTGTTACAACCGGAGGGGTTGATGAAGGGATAACCGTATAGTATCCAAACGAAGTATCAGCACAGCCTAATGCACCCGCCTTGTATGTTGTAGTTGTTGTCGGGCAGACAGTAATAGTAAGCCCGGTACCAAGATAAGCGCCGGTAGTTGCATTGTACCAGTAAACTGAAGAAGAAGCAAAAGGTATGGGAGCATAAGGAATTGATGCTACGGTATAAGCAGTATATGCAGCGTTGGGAGTAAACCGCCATGCCTCATGAGGCGGTACGGTCCATACTGAAGGGTAATCTCTCCCCGGGGCTGTAGTTGCAGCAGTTCCTGTGGCATTCTGTACGCCAACTATTGCATAGCCGCCATTCCATCCTGCGCAAACAAGCTTTTTTGTAATGTGAACTTCAATTATGTTTGTAGTTTCATAAATAATAATCTGCTCAGTGGTGAGTTGTGCTCCGCAAGAGTACATGCTGCAGGCACACCAGGTAACAACAAATTTCCTGTTAGGAGCAACGCCATCAGTTGAATAGGTTTCTGTACCAATAGGTGTGCCGGTATAAAATATATCTATATCACACCACGCTCCGCAAATGTTATTGAATTTACTTGAATTGCCCAGGAGCGAAGCTGAAATAGGCCAGGGGTCATACATACCTGCATCGGCTGTATTAAAATCTAATGTCCCATTTGCACCAAGGGCACATTGTGTGTGGTTAGTTCCGTAAAATTTGAATGTAAACCCAATGTTGATGAGACCAGAGTAAATATCATCTGCCGTAACGCCCGCATTTATGGGCGCATCTCCTGTCACATGCGCAGTAAGCGTTGTGCAGGTAGTTCCGCAATTAAGGGAATCACTACTCGTAACTGTTACCTGTGAGAAAGTTTTTGTACCCGTGATTAGCAGGAAACTAAAAAAAATATAAAAAAAGTATTTAAAACGTCTCATTTTTCCCTAAGTTAAATATTCAAATGAAAAAATAAACTTTATACTGATCAGTAAATGAAAAAGCATTAGCATGTTCCATAAACACACCTTCTTTTTAGTAAAGACAGTATTTATTTCAAATTGGTTAGTAAATATACTCAGTTTTTTAAAAATTTCAGACCAAATATCAATAAATTATAAAATAATAATTCGCTTAATAAATATTACATATTAATAAATATAATTTACACAAAAAGTGTTATTTCATAGCTTCTTTTTCCTTTTGATACCGAAAAAGGCTATCTCTCAGACGGGCAGCTTCCATAAAGTCAAGTTCTTTAGCTGCTTTATCCATGGCTTTTTTTGTTTGGGTTATGATTTTATCCAGCTGAGCTACTGACTTGTAAGTTACCTCATCTTCCGCAGCAACCGGCAGCAATTCGTCGTGTACCGCATATTTGTTTTGGCCGTTATAACCTTTTATATCGAGCACTGAGCCTTGCAGCATGATTTCCTGTACTGATTTTTTAATGGTTTTGGGGGTAATTCCATGTTCCAGGTTATACTTTATTTGCTTATCACGCCTGCGGCCGGTTTCATCTATCGTGCGTCTCATGCTATCGGTTATGCGGTCTGCATAAAAAATCACTAACCCATCAACATTCCTTGCCGCCCGCCCGGCCATTTGTGTAAGCGACCGTTCATCTCTTAAAAATCCTTCTTTATCCGCATCTAATATAGCCATTAACGATACTTCAGGAAGATCTAATCCTTCCCTCAATAAATTGACGCCAACTAACACATTAATATTTCCTAACCGCAGGTCGCGGAGTATCTCTACACGTTCTAATGTATCCACTTCCGAATGGATGTATTTTGAATTTATGTTAATTCGTTTCAGGTACTTATCCAGTTCTTCGGCCATTCTTTTTGTGAGGGTAGTTACCAATACACGGTCGCCCTTTTTTACTCTTTTATCTATTTCATCCAGCAGGTCATCAATTTGGTTTATACTCGGGCGGATTTCTATGGGCGGCTCCAGCAGGCCGGTAGGCCTCACTATCTGCTCAACTACAACACCGCCGCATTGCTCTAATTCATACTTACCGGGTGTAGCGCTGATAAATAATACCTGCGATACCTTTGATTCAAACTCATAAAAATTCAGTGGCCGGTTGTCTAATGCAGATGGCAGCCTGAACCCGAAGTCAACAAGTGTCATTTTGCGGGAACGGTCACCACCATACATACCGCTGATCTGAGGAATGGTAACATGGCTCTCATCTATTACCAACAAAAAATCATCCGGAAAATAGTCAAGCAGGCAAAACGGGCGCGCACCGGGCCTGCGGCGGTCGAGGAAGCGTGAATAATTTTCAATGCCACTGCAATAACCTAATTCCTGTATCATCTCCAGGTCATAGCTCACCCTTTCTTTTATCCGTTGCGCTTCTATAAATTTTCCAATGCTTTTGAAATACTCAGCCTGGGCTGTCATTTCATCCTGTATCTCATAAATAATCTGCGACATTTGGTCGCGGGGCGCTATGTACAGGTTTGCGGGAAATATAGCCGCGTCATCCATCACGCTGATTCGCTTGCCTGTTTCCGGTTCAAAACTTTCTATTTCTTCCACCTCATCGCCAAAGAAAGTAATGCGGTAACCATAATCCACATAAGGCAGGTTTACGTCCACAGTATCCCCGTTCACACGAAAAGAGCCGCGCTCAAAGTCACCCTGGCTGCGGTTGTATAATGAATTGACCAACTGATGCAAAAAATGATTCCGACCTATGTTGTCATTCTTTTTGAACCGGATAATGCTGCTGGCATATTCCGCAGGGTTACCTATACCATATATACAGGATACGGATGCCACTACTATGATATCGCTTCGCCCGCTAAGCAGGCTTGATGTAGCGCGCAAGCGCAACTTTTCCAGTTCTTCATTTACCGAAAGGTCTTTTTCTATGTAGGTATTGGATACCGGCATATAAGCTTCCGGCTGATAGTAATCGTAATAAGAAACAAAATACTCTACCGCATTATCCGGGAAAAACTGCCTGAACTCTCCATACAGTTGTGCAACCAGTGTTTTATTATGAGTCAGTACCAGTGTAGGTTTTTTTACCTCCTGGATCACATTGGCTACTGTGAACGTCTTACCTGAACCGGTAACACCCAGCAAGGTTTGAAATTTTTCGCCCTGCTTTATGCCCTTCACAAGGTTCTCTATTGCTTCAGGCTGGTCGCCTGCCGGTTCATAAGGACGGTTAATCTGGAATTGCATAGCCTACAAATTTCGTATTTTATTAGGAAAATTGACGAAATAAATAAAGCTGCCGAGGTTATTAGAACAGCTTTTATTTATCGTTACTAACTGCCATTTTATACAGTATCTATAAAACGCTTTTCTACTTTATTGAAGATGAGAATACCCGAAAATAATAATATAGTAGTAAATCCCACACTGTATAATAACCAGGGCAAACTAAATGAACCTCCTTTTCCAAAAAAAGCATATTTAAATGTTTCGAACAAAGGCGATAATGGATTTAGTTTCATACATAACAAGATCCGTGGGTGGCCTTGTATGTTGGATAATGGAAAGATCACAGGCGTTGCATACATAAGCAATTGCACCCCGAAAGCGACCAGAAAAGCAAGGTCTCTGTACTTGGTGGTCATAGAAGTAATAAATAGCCCAAACCCAAGGCTGAGCATGGCCATTATGACTAATAGTACAGGAATAAGCAAAATGTATGCATTGGGTGATATTGATTTTTTCACTAAAAAAAAATATACCCACACCAGCAGGAACAACCCGAACTGTACCAGGAATTTGATCATCCCTGATATAACTTTTGATAAAGGCAGAATGAGCCGGGGAAAATATACTTTACCAAAAATATTGGCGTTATCGGTAAATGTTTTTGAAGTAATATTTAATGTTTCGGAAAAATAATTCCACATCGTTAACCCGCCGAGATAAAATAATATTGGAGGAACTTCGTCGGTACCTATATTAGCAATTTTACCAAATACCAGCACGAACATAAGCGTAGTGAGTATGGGCTGTATGACAAACCAAATTGGCCCCAGTATAGTTTGCTTATATACCGTTATGATGTCTTTTTTTACAAACATCATTAACAGATCGCGATAATGCCATAATTCTTTGCTATTAAAATCCAGGTAGCCGCCCCGGGAAGTAATATTGATATCCCACTTTTCAGATTCATTACTTATAGTTCTGCCGGCCATACCTTGTAATCTTTAGGGAAATGAATAAGAATGTGTATTATTTTTTCCTGAATCTAAACCAGCTACTGATACCCTTTTTCTTATTATCAATGTAATAACCGGTGCCATAAGAACCATAACCATAACCTCCCGAGCCATAACCGTAACCATAACCATAAGTTTCTTCATACCCATAACCATAAGCAAATCCACGGTTTGCTACCACATCATTTATGATAAGGCTTAATCGCGGTATCTTGCCGTTATAATATAGTTCATTCGGTATGTCCAATTGCTGCTTATAGGTACGTCCCTGTCTTACAATGTATAATGTAGTATCTGCATACCTGTTGAGCAATTGTGCATCTGTAACAAGGCCTACCGGAGAAGTATCCAGGATCACATAGTCAAAATTCGCTCTCAGGTAGCTGAATAATTCTTCTGTACGATGCAGGAGAATAAGTTCTGATGGATTAGGAGGAATAGGGCCTGAGGGTACTATGAACAAATTAGGCTCTATACCCGATGGAATAATAATGTCGCTGAATTCAGCTTTGCCAATGGCATAATTTGAGAACCCGATATTATTTTCAATATTCAGCGTCTTGGAGATTTTCGGTTTCCTCAGATCTAATTCCACTAAGACAACTTTCATACCTGACATGGCAAGTGTGATAGACAGGTTAGTTGCGATAAATGATTTACCCTCACCACTCATGCTTGATGTGATCATTAATACCTTATCGTTCTTGTTGGTAAGAAAGTATTGCAGGTTCGTACGCAATGCACGGAATTGCTCGGCAATGACGGTACGGCTGTTCTTTCTTACAGCTATGCTGTCTTCATTATCTGTATTATTACCTATTTCACCGATAATCGGGATGGTAGTCAATTTTAAAATATCACTTTTATTGATGATCCTGATGTTTAATGCCCTACGCAGCATTATTATTCCGAAAGGGATGATCGTACCAAATAAAAATGACAACATTAGCACCCGTGAACGATTTGGAGATACTATACCGATAGTAATAGCCGGATCAATAGGATTCGCATCGGGTACTGTTGCAGCTTTTTCGATAGCGGTTTCCTCTCTTTTTTTCAACAGGAAAATATACAAATCCTGCTTTATTGCCTGCATACGTGTATATTCAAGAGCTAACCTTTCAACTTTAGGCACATCCCTGATATTACTGCTTATCTTAGCAAGTTCCTTTTTGGTCTTATCAACTTGTAGTTGCAGCGCTATCCTGGATGAGGCAAGTGAGGCGACTATGTTTTGTTTTATTTCATTTCTCTGTTTGATCAGTGTTTGGGTTACAGGGTTTTCAGCAGTATTTGCGATCAGGCTATTTTCTATTTCAAACTGGAGACTATTGAATTTATTTTTCAGTTCAGCAAGCCCTGCATTATTTAATAACGATGCAGGTAATACGATTGCCTTGTCATCGTTTTTTTTGTTCATATAACCACTGATAGCATCTATTTCATACAGTTCTACTTCCTGGTTACCGAGGTTTTGTAATGCCGTTGTATTGGCATCTACCAATTGTTCAGATTGAGCAGACATATTGGCAATTCCATGTTTTTGCTTAAATGTATCTATGCTTAATTCTATTGATGATAATTCGGCATTTACGATATCTATTCTCCTGTCAATAAAAGACATTGTACTGTCAGATATCCTATTCCTGCTTTGAACATTGCTCTTGGCATATACCTCCATGAGCTTATTAATAATATCTACAGATCTTTCCGGTATAGGATCCAGCATAGATAAGGCAATAAAACTGGCACTTTTGCCCGGTGAGTTAATATCTACATTATATCTGCCAGCAGCGACATGCATGGGGATAACATTAATAGTATATTGGGTTTTATCGGGGGTAAACGCAGCCGTTTTTTTCAATACCACTTTACGTGAGGTAAGAGAGATAGTGTCGTCCCATTTACCATGTATCACTTTACCATTCCCTTCTATCAGTTCATAGTTATCAGGCCCCAGAATATTCACCTTGCAGCTATAGTAGGCATCAATAAAATCTGCGATCAGAAATTCAAAAGGTTTATTACTATATATTTGCGTACTTTTTACCCTACCTGCAATCGAATAATTCACATTCAGATGTAATTCAGATGCGACCTTGAACATTGTGGAGCGGCTCTTTATTAATTCTATTTCATTATCT
>JBIOGX010000004.1:0-21553 GCA_044448445.1 Chitinophagales bacterium | reverse complement strand
TTTTTATTAAAAAATCGTACCAACAATTATTTGCCATATACATAATAGAAAGTAAGGCGGTAAACGGCATCTGTACCCTTTACGCCGGTAATGTTTGAATTCATTGATTTATAAGTAGTACCGGCAGCATTTTTACCATTTACATCAAGAGCGCTCTGGTAGGTATTAAGCCATACATTCGGCATAATGTGCACATTTTTGAAAGGAGTATAATCTATACCGAATGTTGAGAACATTTCTTTTGTAGTAGGCTCATATTGGGATGTGGAGGCAGTATAGCTCTTGATATTTTTATCACTAACTACATTGCTCAGGTTTCCGCTCGGGTCGTAATTATCAAAACGGGCAAAGAAACCCCACTGTTCTTTAGTAATACGGCCTTTTACAAAGAGCGAAAGCCCTGTAGCTTTTGATGTACGGTAATAGGTGTTTTTGTCAAGCCCGGTAACCACAACATCTCCAAGCATTGTGTTCATAAATCCTTCAAAACCAATAGTTAATTTTGGTACCGTATAGGCAATATATAGTTTGGCCATATTGCGATCATGGTATCTAAATCCATTAGGGCTTTCAACACCTGTTTTAGCGCCCGGCGCCCAAACACCCCAGTCAATTTTTTCATAATCCTGGTAAAGGTCAACGATCAGTTTCTTGTGCATGAATTTAGCATAAACATTAAAGTAGAACCATTTGTATTGGTCGGTTTCTGCCTTAGCGCCGGTACCATTACCAACCATAACATCATAACCAAAATCACCTCTGTTGTCAAACCAGCCTTGCAGTGTAGCGCCGAAATCAAAAGATCCTGTACGACGAGTATCCGCAATAGTTCTTTCTATAGAACGATATCCCCATACCTCCTCGGAAGTCTGGCTGTTCCTGCTGTAATCTTTAAGCGCAGACCCCTGCGCAAATGTGGGAGTTGGCGCCTGGCCAACTACCAGGTCGGTACCATGCCATATATTCTTCCAGCGAATGTTCGCAAGTTTCAGGTATGGAGCCAATTTATTGTTGGCAAGCACATCACCTGTGCCCGGCACTACACCACCACCCCAATTGTCTTCTGCCGCCAACAGAAATTCAGCAACGAATCTCCTGCTGATCTCATAATTGTAACCAAGATAAACCCGGCGAAACTGGAAAAAATTAGTATTTGGCGCAACCTTGGTATATTGATTGCTACCGCCGCGTCCGCCATTTTGTGTGCCGGCAGCGCTTCCTAAAGTATCCCCTGAACCTTTGTAGGCATAATCACCAAAAGCGTATCCCCATAACTTGCCATGAGGCTTAAATTCTGTGTCTGCTGATGAATCAGCCATTTGTGCCTTTGCAGCGCCTGCCAGCAGTAAGAATATCGAGCAATAAATGCTGATCTTTGTAAACGATTTTTTCATTTGTCGTGCGTTTAAGTGTGTTTAATTGAGTGCAAAGGAACTATTACTATATTATGCCCATGTTACTCCAATATTAATTTAATGTTAAGAACCTCTCCCCCGCCTCACCAATGTAGAGGAGTAAGGAATGGATATTTTAGGCCTCTCCATTGGAGAGGTGAGGCTGAATGAGATAGTGGTTATGGAAACTTAATTTTACCGTTATTTCTGTCGCTTATTGTGAATAGTTTGATACCTTCGGCATCATATTGTTTTTTATCATTATTGGCTATAAACGTTTGATCCTTTCAGGATCATTCCAAGTATTTCTTATTTATAAACCGTTAAAATGGTTATCCTCATTTTCTCGTATGAGCAACGCTTCTTAACTTCATTATCATGATCATCAGCGAAGACCTATTCCTCGACCGCTATAATAAACTGAACGACCGCCAAAAGGAAGCCGTTGATACCATCTATGGCGCAGTAATGGTGATTGCGGGCCCCGGAACCGGTAAAACAGAGGTATTATCTATGCGTATCGCTGCATTGTTGCGTAGCGAGGCGCAGGTGCAGCCGCAGGAAATACTGTGCCTTACCTATACCGATGAAGCCACCAACGCCATGCGCCGCCGGTTGGTACAGATCATTGGGCCTGCCGCCCATAAGGTGAATATCCACACTTTCCACGCTTTTTGTAATAATGTTATCCAAAACAACAGCGAGTATTTCAGCCTGCGCACCCTGCAGCCAATAAGCGACCTGGAGCGCACAGAGTTATTGTACAAAATGCTGGAACAACTGCCGCAGGGTCATGTGCTGCGCAAACTAAGCGGCAATATATATTTTGATGCAGGCAAGCTGAACCGCCTGTTCGACCTGATGAAAAAGGAACACCTGACCCCCAGGCAGGTATCTGAATCAATAGATATTTACCTGGAAGACCTGCCCAACCGCGAGGCTTTCATATATAAAGTCAAGGGAAAAGGATATAAAAAAGGTGACCTGAAACAAAAACTACTTGACGAAGAAACCCGGAAAATGGAGGAAACCCGCGCGGCAGCAATGCTATTTGATAAGTATGAGGCAATGATGAAAGAAGCAGGACGGTATGACTTTAATGATATGATCGCCTGGGTGCTGGAGGCGTTTGAACATAATCCCGCCTTACTGCAGAGCTACCAGGAGCGTTACCAGTTCATATTGGTTGATGAGTTCCAGGATACCAACGGCGCGCAGAATGATCTGCTCACTTTTCTGACCTCTTACTGGGAAGATCCCAATGTTTTCGTAGTGGGGGATGATGACCAGGGTATTTATGAGTTCCAGGGGGCGCGCATCCGCAATATTGTTGATTTTTATCAGCGCCATAAAGAGGGTATAAAGGTTATAGTGTTGCCCCAAAATTACCGCTCATCGCAGGCGATCATAGATAAAGCGATGGCATCTATTCAAAATAACCGGAAACGCCTTATCAACCAACTGCATGAATTAGCATTAGATAAGAATATAGTAGCTGCTGCCGACCGTTTTAAAGACGGTAACGAAACCGTGAAGCCAATTGTAAAAGCATACAGCAATATACTACAGGAAGAAGCGGATATAGTATTGCAAATAGAGCGTTTGCAGCAACAGGGCATCTCGCTAAGTGGTGTAGCCATACTTTACGCACAACACAGGCAGGCGGAAAATATCATGGCGCTGATGGAAAGAAAAGGCATACCCTTTAATGTAAAGAAACCCGTAAATATCTTAGAATTGCCGCTTACAGAGCAGATACTTAATGTACTGCGTTACCTTGATGAAGAACGTAAAAAGACCTTTGACGGTGAAGAAGTGCTGTTCGAGATCATGCATGCACCCTATTATGGCATAGAACCTACGGACATTGCACAGCTATCCCTTTATATACAAAGTAACCGGAAAGAAAAAGGTCCGATACGCTGGCGGTTACTGGTATCCAATCCCTTATTGCTGGAATCCTTAGGGCTAAAATCAGCAAAAGCCATACAAAGGCTCGGCAATAACCTGGATCAATGGGAAAAGCAGCAACTCGGCCTGCCGCTTCCGCTGCTGGTAGAAAAAATAGTGCATGAAAGCGGCATGGTAGCCCACCTCGTGCGCACTACCGACCATGTTTGGAACCTGCAGGCGCTGCATACCTTTTTTGAGTTCGTAAAAGAAACCCATGCGCGCAATCCGAGGATAAAGCCCGCCGAATTCTTACAGATGACAGAGCGGATGAATGATGAAGGCATATCTGTGCCTTTGCAGCGTGTGGTGCAAAATGAAAACGGTATTCATTTCTATACTACCCACAGCGCCAAGGGCAATGAGTTTGAATATGTTTTCCTTATTGGCTGCACTAAAAACTTCTGGGAAGGGAAAAAAGGCGGCGGGAATGAATACCGCCTGCCCGATACGATAACCGCAACCGGTGAAGATGCTGAAAAGACTTACAAAACGGAGGTTGCGCGGCGTTTGTTCTATGTTGCGCTTACCCGTGCAAAAAAATATTTACAGGTATCCTTCGCCATAAATGATAATGCAGGCAAGCCGCTTGAAACCTCAGTATTCATTGATGAAATATCCACTCCTGAAGATCGTATACTACAGACTGTGCCGGGAGAAGAAATAATGAAACACTTAGAATGGGCTATGCAGCCGGTGCCGGAAGTGCGCATAAAAATGGCCAATGCGGAATGGGTAGAACGTGTGCTGCAGCAATTCATCATGAGCTATACGGCGCTATCCAAATTCCTGCATTGCCCGCTGGCTTTTTATTACGAAACCATTTTAAAAGTACCCTACCAGAAAAACGATGCCCTCGCTTTTGGGAGCGCCATCCATTATGCTCTCGAGCGGCTTTTCCTCGATATGAAGGAAAAGAAAGGAGTATTCCCGGACAAGGATCATGTATTGGGCGCTTTCAACTCTGCTTTATATTCAGAGTCATCCTGTTTTACACAAGTGCAGTTCGACCGCAGGATGGAACAGGGCCATACGCTGCTCGCTGAGTATTACGACCACAATATCAACACCTTTTCAAAAGACGTGGAAATAGAATTTAAAGTGCCCCGTTATATGCTTGACGGAGTACCCGTGACCGGGAAAATAGATAAGATAGAACTAAACGGGAATAACTGCAAAGTAGTGGATTACAAAACAGGCGACCCTGACAAATCAGCAACACCCATGACGGCCGCTCCTAATGACAAAGAGCCATTGGGCGGCGATTACTGGCGGCAAATGGTATTTTATAAACTGCTCCTGGAAAACTATGAAGAACGGTCGTGGAAGGTAACCATTGGTATGTTCGACTTTGTACAAAAAAATAAAACCGGTCAATATAAACAGGTAACCGTGCCCATATTCGCGCAGGATGAGGAAATAGTGCGCGGGCAAATAAAGGATGCTTATAGCCGGATCATGAACCATGAGTTTGACAGGGGCTGCGGCAAAGAAACCTGCCATTGGTGCAATTTCGCCCGCCGTTATGAACTGATACGGGATGATGCGGCGGAGATAGATGATGTATAATGATTACAGTAGCAGACTTTGTTTTTTCAATGGTTTATAAAATAAATGTAGTAACATATAAATATCAATTGTTGCGTAACAAATTAATTATCAAATATTTTTTGGTTGATTTGGGATAACTTCCTAATTTTGCATCAATGAAGCCAAAATCTACAAATAGGGCGTTTTACGACTCCGATCTCACCACTTATATATAGTAGGTTCTATACTTATTATTGTTTTGATAGGCGCATTAAAAATCATTTTCTTTTAATTTCCTTTTTTCTTTTCCGTTTTAGTAAAACTGTTTTTCCCGTTTATATAACGGTATAAAACCACATCGTAGTTCCTTTGCGGGGGTTAAAATTATCCCTGCTTATGCTAAAATTTATTCTGACAACTTTCCTAATATTTGGTATTCAAAGCCTTTACGCCCAAAAGACGGATACTGTTGTAGCGCTTAAAGAAGTAAAAATAAAAGGTTATAAAACCATAACCGGTATGGGCCACCTCGATGAGGTGCATGATGGGGTGATCTACTCCGGGCAAAAAAATGAAGTGCTGATACTCGACAGCATTGACGCTAATACCGCCCAGGACAATCCCCGCCAGGTGCTTGGCAGAGTGCCGGGTTCTAATTATTCCGAAACCGAAGGAAGCGGCTTTCCTGCCAATGGTATTGGTTTCAGGGGGCTGAACCCTACGCAGTCTGTTGAAACAAATACACGCCAGAACGGGTACAACATAGCAGGCGATGTATATGGTTACCCGGAATCCTATTATCAGACACCTCTTGAAGCTACAGAACGTGTTGAGATCATTCGCGGCGCCTCGGCGCTGCAATTTGGTCCGCAGTTTGGCGGCGTGGTCAATTATATCGTGAAAAAAGGACCTGAAAACAAACCATTTGAATTTACCACAGAGCAAACAATCGGCAGCTATGGCCTTATAAACTCTTTCAATTCAGCAGGCGGTACCTGGAAAAAATGGAACTACTATACATTCGTGGAGTATGAGCAGGCACAAGGATGGAGAGAAAATTCGCAGTTACAGCAGGTTACCGGTTTTGCAAAAGTAGAATACAGGGCAAATGCCAATTTTAAAATAGGTTTGGAATACTCCTTGCTCCGCAACCTACTGCACATGCCCGGCGGATTAGATGATGCGGAATTTAACCAAAACCCTGAAAGGTCTTTCCGTGCCCGGAATTGGCTAATAACCCCCTGGAACATTGCAGCACTTACTTCAACATACAAAATATCTGATAAAACAATGTTTACGCTCAAGTCTGCATTTAATATGAGTTCACGCAGCATAGTATGGAGAAACGAAGATGGCGGCCCCGAAACACCTGACAATTTTGACCCGCTTACCAATACTTATGTGCCACGGGAAGTAGAGCATGAATATTTCAAAAGCAGCACTACCGAACTGCGTATGCTTACCAATTATAACTTATCTGGCCGGGAACAAACGCTTGCCGCAGGTGTCCGTTTCTTCGATGGCCGGATGAAAAGACAGCAAGGAGGCGTAGGTTCTACAGGCATTGGCCCTGATTTTACCAATTATAACCCAGGCAATACCTATAACAATGACCTTGATTTTACGACTATTAATATCGCCCCGTTTATAGAAAATACTTTTCACCTTGGAGAACGCCTGTCCATCACGCCCGGCTTCAGGTTTGAGTATATAAAGTCCACAGCTACCGGGCATGTACTGGACAGCACTGGTTCTTACAATATAGCTGTCAACGAAAGCAAGCCAAGATATATTCCCCTTGCTGGTATAGCCTTTCAGTATAAAACATCGCGAACAACAAATATCTATGCCAATATCACCGAGGCATATACGCCCATATCCTATTCTTTCCTCTATCCCATGGGGCAGGATATAGATGCGAAAATAGACCCTAAATTAAAGGATATAACAGGTTATAATGCAGACCTGGGATACAGAGGTAATATTAAAAACTATCTCACTTTCGATGTAAGCGGGTTTTATATGGCGCGAAATAACAATATAGCTATAGAAACTGTGGCCGTTAACGGAATTCCCGGCTTCTATGAAACCAATGTAGGCGATGCAACGCATATTGGTATTGAAACTTATGTAGAACTGAATGTGGTAAAATTATTTACCAAACATTCAAAAGTGGGCGCCATTTCGTTCTTTAATTCTTTTGCCTACGACGATGCGAAGTATATCAACGGCCTATATAAAGGTAATACCTGTGAATATGCACCTGCTACCATTGACCGTTTTGGAATCACCTACGCTATAAAAAGATTTTCTACCACTTTCCTTTTCAGCAACACAGCCAAATCTTATGCAGATGCAAACAATACCGTTTTCAGCCCTGATGCAGAAACGGGCGTAATTCCTGCATATACCGTTATGGATTGGTCGGCTACACTGAAAATAAAGGACTACAATATCAAATTTGGAGTAAACAACCTTGCTGATGCTAAGTATTTTACCTTCCGCACTGTTGAGTATCCCGGGCCGGGTATAATACCTTCCGCCGGCAGAACGTGGTATTTAGGCTTTGGGGCGAGATTCTAATGTTGGTACTAACTCATATCCTTTATCGGTCTGAATATTTATATAAAACGTACTATCAGACTTGCTCCAATAATTCCAAACTAACCGCTTAACGGCATTTAGGTCAGCGGATTGCTCTAATTTATCCCGCGAGAAGTATAATTATTCGTACCTGCTGCCGGTAGGCAGGCTGGATTTACCAAAATTATTATAACTCATTGATAATAATATTCTTTATTTGAACTACACACCCACCATCAGCGGCATCAATAACATAAGTACATCTTCATTTTCCACTTTATCTATGGAGCGGAAAATTCCTGCGCGCGTTGGTGTGCTAAGCTCTACCTGTATCTCATTCCCATCAAGGTTGCTTATCATTTCCACCATCAGTTTTGCGTTGAAGGCTATTTTCATATCCTCGCCGCTATACTGGCAACTAAGCATTTCCTTACCTTCATAAGAGAAGTCAATGTCCTGCGCGCTAATCTGCAGGGCGTTGCCGTTAATATCCATCACTACCTGGTTGGTGGTCTTGTTGGCGAATATGCTCACACGGCGCAATGCGCTTGTAAAGTCTGCACGGTTGATGGTCAGTTTGTATGGATTATCAGTCGGGATAACTGCTTTATAATCTGGGAAACGTGCGTCTATAAGCCGGCAACTGAGGCTGAGGCGTTCCCCGGTAACATACAGGTGGCTGCTGTTGTATGCAAGTTGTAATATAGACTCATCCGGCGGCAGGGTAGCGCGTAACTGCTGCAACGGTTTCTTAGGCACTACAAAACCGTCCTGTGCAGGACAACTGATGTCACTGCGGCGGAACTGCACAAGGCGATGCGCATCTGTAGAAACAAAAGTGATGCTTTCTTTGGCAAGCTCAAAGTACACGCCCGTCATAGCGGGACGTAATGTATCCGCGCTGACTGCGAAAAGTGTTTTATTGATACACTCCAGCAATGCTATGGATGGCATAGTGAATGCGGTCGTATCGCCGGGAGCGGGTTCTTTGGGAAAATCATCGGCCTTTTCTCCGCCTATCCGGTACTTACCTACATCGCTCGACATTTCAATGGAAAGATCGTGCTCGTTGATACTGAATGTGATCGGCTGTTCGGGCAGGTTCTTCAGGTAGTCGCTCAGTATCCTCGATGGGATACAGATACGGCCATCGCCCTGCGCATCATTCACCTCCATGTGCACCCGCATCATGGTCTCAAGGTCGGTGGCAGTGAGCGTAAGCGTGTTGCCGCGCAATTCAAAAAGAAAATCTTCCAGCACAGGGAGTACAGTATTGGCGCTGATAACACCGCTGATCTGCTGCAGATTTTTAAGTAACGCTGTTGATGTAACTATGAAACGCATCGGTAATATTGGTTTTGAACAAAGATATTTTAAATAACTTGGAATTGGTAATTTGGTATTGGGAATTGAGATTATGTTACATAAGTAATCGGAATTGGGAATTAGGAGTAGGTTATATAAATGTGTCGAAAGTTCAAATTCATCAAATGCGATCCAAATTCCTGACCCCAAATTACAATTAGTCTTTACCAACCTTTCTTGTAAGGCCAAGTACCAGGGCTATAATGGCAAATACCGCCAATGTATGTATCAAATAGCCCGGATGAGGCCACACAAAAACACCAAGCACCCACCCAATAATAAGCAGGATAGCAATAAAAAATAAAAGGTTTCTGAGTATCATAGTTCGTAACGGTAAAAATAAGAAATCCGGGATGAAAACCCAATAATGTAGATTTTTAGATGATCCAATTGTAATGTAAAAATACTTTAAGGAACGTTGACAAAATAAAATGCACTGAGCTGGGTAATTATTTTTCTTTTATGCAAGGCTCGCCCGAATGTACCTTTTCGGTACGGGCGGGCGTAAAATCTGCAAATGCAAGCTATTTAATTCCTCGATTCGGCAACCGGACGTCACAACCTAATTCCCGTTCTCACCCTCCTCCTTGCCACCAATATTGAAGAGCCGGTATGCAAGCAGAATTCCTGTTTCATCAGGTTTTTGCCAGAAGAAGGATTGTTTCTGAACAAGGTAATTACCGTTCCTGTCGAGTACATAGTAGGTAATATCTTTTTTATCGCCCTTCTTGCCAAATAGGAGATAAGCAGCCGGGGCAGGTATGCTGGTGTTGGTGACCCAGTTGATGTTGCAGGCGCGGAGGCGTTTTTCTACGGCCCGGTCCACATCGCCACTGATGTGCAGGCTCATATTCATAGGTATGCCGCAAAACGGAACGAGCTGCGGGAATAACTCATAAAGGCGGTTGAGCCAGTTGTCTTTTGCGGTTACGTCCTTCAGCTCACGGGCACATTCCGCTTCGGCCTGGTACACACGGGCTATGAACAACTTTTCGTATTCGGCATCGGTGGTAGGGTCTTTGAGCAGCTTGTCGAGCATGGGTTTGGCCTCGGAATACTTGCCCTGTTGCATATCGAGGTGAGCTTCAAACAACCGGAAATACTTGGTTACGTTGGGGCGGTTGCTGGTTTCCGCCTCTTTCTTAAATCGTTTGATAAAGAATTGCGTGCTGAAGTCGTGCATGAGGTACCATATCTCGTCCCATGATACGGTGCTTTCGGTAGAAAAAAGTTTGTAGATAACACGGTCGCGCTCGGGATTCTGGGCAAACTGGTTGATGATGAGGAACTGTTGCAGGTATTTCTCACCCAGCTTGCGGGCCATGCTCATGAGCACATTGGGGTTGTACCACCAGTTACTATGTTCGAACTGATCCATCTGCCACCCCTGCTCCTTATTGATGAGTTTTAATAACTGGACACTGAAATCATATTGGCTTTGGCCTAATGTAGTACCTATATGCACTTCTTTAAACTCCGCGGCCCGGTCGGTATATCGTTGGGATTCGCTGATCTGCCCGTCGTAGAGCAGGCAGCGGGCAAGGGCTATGTTGTACCAGCCATAGCCCGGAGTGGTGCCGTTGGCTTTGATCATATCTTTTGTCAAGGTGATGCCGGACTTAGGTTGTGCTTTATAAATATCCAGTATAGAGGTATAGTAAGCCCACTCCTGCAGGCGCTTATCGCCCATATCCAGGAAAGAAGCAAGCTTATATTCGGCTTCGGCAGTCTTAAAATCGCCGCAGATACCGCGGAAGTTGGCGTAGTTGTTATGCGGCAGCCTGCCGCCCTTGCGCATCAGCCCGAAATAATAATCAGCGGAATCAATATTGAACGAGTAGCTGTAGAGAATGTTTTTGTAATGATAAACGCTCATCTTCTCCTGGTCCATGTAGTTGCCATTGAGGTATTTGGCAATCGGTTCGTTTATTGCTTTGTTCTTTTCTATCAGCATCATGCAGGTGTCGAGATAGCTGTTGGCGAGCTTTTCGTTTTCGTCAATAGAATTTTTCAGAAAAGAATATTTGGCGGCGGTATAAAAACGGTTGCGGTGCACGGTCCATGCGAGGTAGTCGTAGGTGTCCATGCTATAGTGCAACTGGAAGTTCCATTTAAGTGTACGGCGCAGCAGGGCATAGACTTTATCGGGTTGGTCGGTATTGCTGTAGCAGCTCATCAGGTAGTAGGCTATCCGTGTGTAGTCAGGTACGATGATCCTGATGGGGTAGAGCACAAGGATGTCGCCGGTGCGGGTTGCGAGGGCTTTGGCATAATCGTGTTCCAGCAGGTTCATTGCTTTCTCTAATGGTATCGCGGCATTTTTAAATCCCAAAAAATCAGCGGCATGTTCGTATTTGTATTCGCCTTCCAGCATCCAGCCTACATAGTAGGTGCTGTCAATTCGCTTAAACTCACGGGAACGGGGCAGCATATCCTCAGGGCTGATGCCGCTTGCGCGCTTGGCATCTATGTCGTAATACCGTTCGCCCATTTTGCCCGGCGGGTGGGGAGGCATGAGTGAAGGGGGAACCTGCTGTTGTTGTTTAGTCTTGTTAGCATGGCTGAGTTGGGCAAAAGAAGGCGCTGCATATAGCATCAAAGCCAATATGCCTGTCGTGATAAGAGCCTTATGAAAATCAAAAATCAAAGGTTAAAAATTAAAAAACAACTTAGTAAAGCTTCAGCTTGGCAAGGCGTTCTGTTTCTTTATTAATGATACCATCAAGGGCTTTCAGCTTACCTTCTTTATTGCGGTAGATAAGACGATGGTCAAGCACTGCACGGGCAAGGTCTTTCACATCGTCTTCTATAACGTAGGTGCGGCCTTTCACCAGCGAGTATGCGCGCAGGCATTTCAGGAAGGCTATGCCGCTGCGTGTTGAGGCCCCCAGCGATATATCCTGGTGGTCGCGGGTGCTGCGGACTATATTGCTGACGGCCTTTAATATTTCCTCATGCACAAATACCTGGCCGGCCATTGCCTGTAATGCGAGCATATCCTGCATACTGAGCACTTGCTGCAGTTCTACCAGGTTTCTGGCAATGTCGAGGTATTCGCGGTAGATGTTGAGTTCTGTTGCTTCGTCCACATAACCGAAGTGTATCTTCATAAAGAAACGGTCGAGCTGTGCGGCTGGCAGGGGGTAAGTGCCTTCCATTTCTATAGGGTTTTGTGTGGCTATAGTGAAGAAAAGGCGCTCTAATATAAGGGTTGTATCCCCAACGGTGATCTGTTGCTCAGCCATGGCTTCCAGCAGTGCGCTCTGCACTTTTGGCGATGCGCGGTTTATCTCATCAGCAAGGAGGAGGTTACAGAACAGGGGGCCTTTTTTAAACACGAATTCTTTATTCCTGTCGTCGAAAATATGGGTACCAATAAGGTCCATGGGCAGCAGGTCGGGAGTGAACTGTATGCGCTTGAACACCACATGCTCGCCTTCGCGCTCACCGCTGATGCACTGTGCCAGCGTACGGGCCAGTACGGTCTTGCCTGTGCCGGGATTATCTTCCATAAGAATATGGCCGCCAGCCAGCAGGCAGGTAATCACTTGTTCTATTTGCGGCCGCTTGCCACGGATGACTTTTTCGATATTTTCTACCAGGTGCTGAATAGCTTGTACGGAGTCAATACTAACCGCTTCGGATACGGGATCAATCATAATTAATACATTTCTTTATACAAGTTTACAGATTAATCACGTAGTAAAATAGGAGCGGGTTGTAATTTTTTGTGAAAACATCAAACACTACCGATGAACCGGCCTGTATTTTTCATAAGTTTAGTATATTTGTAAAAAGAAACAGATATGACCAGTGCGGCAATAAGGAAAGAATTACATCACATCATTGACATTGCTGACGATGCAAAAGTAAAAGTGATGTATAATATCATTCAAAGCAATATGAGCAATGAAAAATATACTCCTGCGGAGTTAGCGGAATTTTACAGCAGGCTTGAAAAATATAACAAGGGTGAAATGCCTGGTTTCTCAGTTGAGGAAGCGCATAATTATATAAGAACGAACAGAAAGGGGAAATGAAGTATAAAATAATTGTAACGCTTGCTGCCCGTGAAGATACATTAGAAGCATTGAACTACTATGAAAACATTAAACCAGGATTAGGCGAGGATTTCCTGGAAGATTTGGAAGAACGGTATATTGCAATTTGTCAAAACCCTTATGCATTTAGCTATACAGACAGTAAATGTGTTTTAAGAGATGTTATTCTGAACCGTTTCCCGTATTTAATAATATTCAAAATCCAATCTGATCATATAATTGCTTTGTCAGTACATAATATACACAAAAAGCCACTTTCATTTTAAAAAAATTATTACAATGAATGTCAAAAAGAAAATAATAATATTTACTGCCAAACAAAAAAAATGGGTCAACGATTTTAGAACTGCTTTGAATGAAGTTGACCTGCATACAAAAGGAAAAATAAAACTCAAAACAGCTCAACAATTGCTTGATGAACTTTAATGGCAACAGAACCATTAATTGATTAATTTAGCTTCCATATTATGATCTACAGAAGTAAAGCGCCTTTAAGAATAGGCCTTGCCGGGGGCGGTACGGATGTAAGCCCTTATTGCGACCTGTATGGCGGAGCTATACTGAATGCAACCATTTCCCTGTATGCTTATGCTACCATAGAACCGCTCAACGAGCCAAAGATCATTATAGAAGCTGTGGACAGGGGCGAAATCTTTTCTTTTGACAAAAGCGATAAGTTGCCAATTAATGGCGCATTAGACCTGGCAAAGGGTGCGTATAACTACATCGTCAGTAAGTATGGCCCGGTACCATCAGGCTTTAAGTTATCAACCATTGTTGATGCGCCGGCGGGGTCGGGGCTGGGAAGTTCCTCTACGCTTATGGTGGCGATCATTGGGGTATTCGGCGAGTGGCTGAACCTGCCCCTGGGCGAATATGACATAGCACAAATGGCCTACGATGTGGAAAGGGTGGAACTGGCAATGGCAGGCGGTAAACAAGACCAGTATGCGGCAACCTTTGGCGGCGTGAATTTCATGGAGTTTTATAAAGACAATAAGGTGATCGTAAACCCGCTGCGCATAAAACCGGAATACCTGCACGAGCTTGAAAATAATTTATTGTTGTACTTCACAGCTACGAGCAGGCTTTCGTCAACCATAATTGAAGCACAGAGCCAGAATGTAAAGGATAAGAACAAGGAATCCATAGACGCCATGCACCACCTGAAAGAGCAGGCGGTAATGATGAAAGAAGCATTGCTGATGGGCAATATACATGATATAGGGAGGATACTGGATTTTGGTTTCCGTTATAAAAAACAAATGGCAAAAGGTATCTCCAACACTAACATGGACGAGATCTACGAGGCAGCATTAAAGGCAGGAGCAACAGGTGGTAAGATATCCGGCGCGGGCGGCGGAGGCTTTATGATGTTCTATTGCCCGGCGAATACGCGGCATGCAGTAAAAAAAGCCCTGGAACATTTTGGAGGTAGCATCAGCCCATACCAGTTTACAGAGAGCGGGTTGTTTACGTGGCATATTTAGGAAGTTAAATAGTTAACCTGCCTGCCTACCCTGCCTACCGTCAGGCAGGCGGCAGGCAGGCGGCAGGCAGGTTGGTTAAAAGGTTAAAGAGGTAATGTTCCAATTATTAACAGAAGAAAATGATTTTCTAAGATCGCAAATTGCGATCTTAGCTGATAATAGAGGAAAACACAGAAACTAATTTTGATCAAATGTAAGCTGCAATATAGGCTGTACAAGATTTGACAACTTTTTAAAAGTTGCCAAATCTACCCCATGAAGGTGACACTAATAGTGCCTTTATAAAGTCAAATTAACTTAAAATGGAAGCAATAATATTAGCAGGCGGGTTGGGCACAAGGCTGCAGGGCGTGATCGGTAATTACCCTAAGTGCATGGCGCCTGTAAACGGGAAGCCTTTTCTTTCTTATGTTTTTGAATACTTAGACAACCAGAAATGCACACGGGTTATTTTATCGCTGGGGTATAAGTATAATGTAATTATTGACTGGCTGGAAACACAAGACCTGTCCTTTGAACTGGACTACCTGATTGAGTATGAACCGCTTGGTACCGGTGGGGGCATACAAGCCGCTATGGAAGAGGCCGCGGCTGATGATGTGGCCGTACTGAATGGCGATACGATGTTTATGGTGGACTTACAGGCGCAACTGAAATTTCATATAGACAAGAATGCCGCAACTACTCTTGCCCTAAAAAAAATGCACCAATTTGACCGGTATGGCATAGTCAATACAGATGCGGGTGGAGTGATCACTTCTTTTGAAGAAAAACAATACCGTGAAGAAGGCCTGATAAACGGGGGTATATACATGATCAACAAAGCAGCTTTTATGGAAAAGAAATTGCCTGAAAGATTTTCTTTTGAAAAAGATTATTTGGAGCCATTTGCGAAAGAAAAAAAGTTTTACGGATTTGAAAGCGACAGTTATTTTATTGATATTGGCATACCTGAAGATTATAATCGCTCGCAGGCAGAACTTAAGGAACGTTGACAAAATAAGTTCTATAAGTTGACGCAGGTATTTTTCTGTTTTTCAAGGCAAAAAAACTGCGAATATCAAGCATATTTAAAGATTTTTTAACGTAGAAAAAATGAAAAAGAGCAAGTCAGGTTGTGGAAGTTATTTTGTCATCGTTCCTATAACTATGTTCAAATGAAGATCGCCATCATAGGATCAGCGCATCCATTGCGGGGCGGGCTATCTGCCTTTAATGAGCGGCTTGCTTATGAGCTACAGTCGCAGGGGCATACCGTGGTGATTTATTCTTTCTCCCTGCAATATCCTTCTTTCTTATTTCCCGGCAAGACACAATATACCGATGAGCCTGCGCCTGCGGGGTTAACAATACGCACAGTCGTAAACTCTGTTAATCCGCTCAACTGGCTGAATGTAGGCGCACAGATGAACAAAGAAAAATACGACCTCATCATTGTAAAATTCTGGCTGCCATTTATGGGACCGGCTTTCGGCACTATACTGAGAAGGGCGAAGAAAAACAAACATACCCGTGTAGTCTGCATCGTGGATAATATCATACCGCATGAAAAACGGCCGGGCGATGAGGTGTTCACCAGGTATTTCATCAAGCCCGTTGACGCATTTGTGACCATGAGCAGGGATGTGCTGAAGGATGTAAAAACGTTTACAGACAAACCGGCTTATTTTACGCCACACCCTATATATGACAGCTATAACGAAGCGGTAAGCAAGCAGGAAGCCTGTGAAAGATTGCGACTGAATGCCGACAAAAAATATATCCTGTTTTTTGGTTTCATCCGTGAATACAAAGGCCTGGATATATTATTGGAAGCTATGGCAGATGAGCGCATACGGCAGGCGGGCATAGAGCTGATAGCCGCCGGAGAGTATTACGATAAAGCCATAGAAGCCAAAAATAACAGCATTATTGAGCAGCGCCATTTACAAAAGAGCGTACACCTCAAAACAGACTTCATTCCCAACAGCGAAGTGCGTTATTATTTCAGCGCCGCCGATCTTGTAGTGCAGCCATACAAGCACGCCACGCAAAGCGGTATTACCCAAATAGCTTACCATTTTGAAAAACCAATGGTGGTAACTAATGTAGGAGGCCTGGCAGAAGTAGTGCCGGATGGTAAAGTAGGTTTTATAGCAGAGCCAAACCCAACCTCTATTGCCGATGCTATCCTTAAATTTTACGAACCAAATTCTTTACCCGGACTCCGCGAAAATATCCTGCACGAAAAGAAGAAATATACGTGGGCTACTTTTACACAAGTGATGATGAAGGCGGTGTTTTGAGATATTGATTCTTATCCCGGCAAATTTTACTTTGTATTTTGTGAAGTGAATCCATTTATCCCCTCTTTGCGATTGAGAAACCATTACAAATGATAGTAAGGTTTACCAAACTAATGAGGTGAATAATATTACTTATGGTTAATTGTATCGTCCTGAAAACAAAATATCCACATCAAATTTTAATCCAAAAACCCTTTACCACGCTACATTTCACCCCATTTTTCACTTCCAAAATGTGGGTATCTTGTCAAAAAAGGTATTGTTTCGTGTTGTACCTTGTGCTTTTTTCAGAACTTTCATTGCTGCCCGCCGTCTTTCATCGTCCGCCGTAATTTTTCAATGAAGGAGGATCAATGAAGGAGGTAGTGAAGAAAGATATGCGAAAAGGAATACCCAAAAACCATTTTTTTATACCTGCGACCGCCCTTGCGATCCCGATGGCTATCGGGAGAAACAATCGCACGTAATCCGATTTTTTTAGGCGGATATTTTGGGAGTTTTTTGCGACATTTTGGGAGTTTTTTTAGATATTTTGTAAAAACTTAATAAAAGCTACATTAAAGCGTTTTAGCCACTTTCACCCATCCAAAATATCCCATTTGCCGTTTATTTATGATAATGGGATATTTTTGAAAACAAAAGTTTCAAACAACAGCTTTCATGAAAATCATGACCCATGTCAATTTTTAACGAGGTCGGTGTGTGTGTCTTGAGGTTTTGAGGGTTTTTTGAGAGTTTTTTGAGAGTTTTTTGGGAGTTTTTTGGGAGTTTTTTGGGAGTTTTTTGAGAGTTTCTTGGGAGTTTTTTGAGAGTTTTTTGAGCTATTTTATACTGCTAATTCATTGATAATCAATTAAAATAGTCATCGGAACATGGAAAAATAAAATTTTTCTAAAAAAAATGCCTGCCCGTCTGTATAGTCGGGGAGATTTTATTTCAAAGGAATTTTTGTTATTCCCAATGCACGGCTTTTATTGCAAACCATCAAAAATCTGTGCACATGCCTTTTTACCTCGAAGGACACTAATCCCGCTCGTGCGGGAACAAAGACCACAAAGTACATTTTTGTGTCCCTTGTGGTTTATTTTACTTCACTTTTACTTGACCTAATTATGAAATATTGTGTTGTGTAAGAAAATTTATTTAATTTGCATAATTCAGATCATTTAATTTTCAAAAAAATATATCATGAAACTTAGAGTTTTACAACTAACATCATTAGTATGCTTAGTGGCCTTATCTTTATTTGCTCCGCAGGTTATTGCACAGCCGACATATTGTTCTGCCACTTATTATCAAGGTTGTTCATTCGGTGATTATATCGATGACTTTATACTCCCAGGTGAGTTGAGTACATCTATCAATGACCCTGCTACAGGTTGCACCAGCACTCCAGGTCTGACATATACTTGTTATCGGGACATGTCCGCCTCAATGTCAGTAACTCTATACCAGGGGGGCAGCTATTCGCTCTCGACTAACAGAGGGGCGGTTTTGGGGCCAACTGGTACAGATTACATACAAATATGGATAGACTTTAATGATGATGGAACTTTTGATCCTGTTACTGAAACAGTAGGTGGAGGTTTGGATAATTCTACAACTACAACAATTATTACTATTACCATTCCAGCTGGTGCTACATTAGGCACTCATCGGCTGAGAGCTGCGATATGTCCTACTGAGGTATATCCTAACATAAACCCATGCCCTTCTTTTACTTTGTTTCCATCACCTACTGGAGAAAATTGGGGTGAGGTACATGATTATGATGTTCTTATACAGGCAGGTTCTGTTTCTACTTGCGCTACTCCTACCCTTACTCTTGGAGCCACAACCTGCTCAAGCCAGATTATCAACTGGACGGCTGTTACCAGTGCTACCGGGTATGAATGGGTAGTGAATACAAGCTCCGGGGCTCCCAGCGGGTCAGGTACTGCTACTACATCACTTACTTTTACCGCCTCCGGCCTTTCATCTTCAACAGTTTATTATGCGCATGTACGCACTAATTGCGGAGGAGGAAGTTTCTCTTCATGGGCAACAATAACATTTACCACTGCGGCAGGCCCGGCAGCAATTACAGGCACTGCTACAGTGTGCCCCGGAGGAACAACGGCTTTAAGTGACGCTACTGCTGGTGGCGTATGGAGCATCAGTGGTTCTACAGTTGCCATAATATCAGGCTCAGTTCTTGTTCATGGTGGCACGCCGGGCACTACTACTATATCTTATACAGTAGCCGGGTGTGCGTCAGTAATTACTGTAACGGTTGCCCCAATGCCTGCAATTACGGGCACTACTTCTTTATGTCCCGGAACAACAACGCAATTAAGTGACGCTACGCCGGGTGGTACCTGGAGCAGCGGTACCCCTTCTGTTGCTACGATATCAGCTACAGGCCTTGTTTATGGTACCACTAATGGCACTACTGTTATAACCTACTCAGCGGGTGGATGTTCGACAAATGTAACTGTAACAGTGGGTACATTACCGCCAATTACAGGTTATACAAATATATGTCCCACGTCAACAACGCAATTAAGTGATGCAACACCGGGTGGCACCTGGAGTAGCAGCGCTCCTTCTACGGCCTCTGTTTCAGGTACGGGCCTTGTAACCGGTGGAACTATAGGTACTGCTGTTATAACCTACTCAGCGAGCGGATGTTCGGCAACTACTACTGTAACCGTAGCTTCCCTGCCTGCAATTACAGGCGGTAATACAGTGTGTGTAGGATCAACTTTATTGTTAAGTGATGCTACCGGTGGTGGTACGTGGAGCAGCAGTAATACTTCCATTGCTACTGTTGTACCAGCTACAGGTCTTGTTTCAGGGGTAGCTGTAGGTGGCGCCACTATCACCTATTCACTGAGCGGTTGCTCAGTCACTAAAGCCATCACAGTTGGCGCTTCTATACCGCCCATTACAGGCACAACTACTTTTTGTGTTACAGGATCAACAAACTTAAGTGACGCTACAGCAGGTGGTGTATGGAGTAGCGGCAATACTGCAGTTGCCACAGTATCAGGCACAGTTGTTGTTCATGGTGTAACTGCGGGTACCGTTACTATATCTTATACTTTGGGAGGTTGTTCTGCCACCACTATAGTAACGGTTGACCAAATGGGTTCCTACCCAATTACCGGCAGAGATACGGTATGCATCGGTACTCCCCACGCTTTATCAGATGCTGGAAGTGGCGGTGTATGGAGCAGCACCAATTCTTCAGTTGCAACAGTGGATCCTGCCACAGGAGTGGTTACAGGGGTAACCGCAGGAATTGATACTATTAAGTATATGGTTATGAATACCTGTGGCACCTTTACGGCTAAAGTTGCTATACATGTGTTCACCGCTGCGACATGCCCAACAGGTATAAACCCGGTTACTGAAGGGCCGCTTACGGAGTTAAAAGTATTTCCTAATCCTAATGGCGGAATATTTACCATGAACCTATCCTCCGGTATTGATGAAGCAGTGCATGTTGTGATCACCAATATAGTGGGAGAAAAAGTGAGAGAATTTACAACCACAACCAATAATATGGTTGATATAAAACTAAATCCTCCCCCAGGCCTTTACCTGCTTTCTGCATCTACTGCTCATGGCAGGTATGTTGCAAAGGTGGTGGTAGAGAAATAATTAATCTGCTACTTTGTACTACACGAACTCATCGGGCAAGCTAAAAAGTTTGCCCGATTTTTTATGCTATTTGCTAACCACCAATATCTGGAAAGTTCCCGCCACCATATTCGGGCGTTGTTTGGGGTCCATAGGATTCACAGGTTCAAAGTCAGCAGTTGGGAGGTAAACCTTGTGTGTCTGTTCATCAACGGCAAGAGTTCGTGCACCTCTCTTTGTGTGAACATTGTCAACAACAACAATGTCCTCGGCGGATTTTTCACGTATTACTGTTAATGTACCATCTCCATTAGAACTGAATACATACTTTGTGACCAGGTCAAAAGCTACCCCATCACAACCATCACCTATTGGCAATTCTTTCACCACTTTCCCGTTATCGGCATTGAGCACGATCAGGAGTTTATTGCTGCAGCCGGCGAACAGGCGTTTTGTTTTGATATCTATAGCCAGCCCGGAAGGTTCTTCTCCGTTTCCTATATTCCAACGCTGCTCTACTATATAGTTTGTAGCGTTAACAACTACAATCTCATTTTTGTCTTCTATATTGATATATATCTTCCCCGCCTCGTTTGAAACTGCAGTTTCAGGTTTACCACCCAGTTCTATAGCTCTTACTACCACATTTTTATAAGGATCAATGATGGTGAGGGTTTTACTACGCCCGTCACATACAAATACCTTCTTGGAAAAAGGATCGTACATAATGGCATCCGGATTCTCACCTGTTTTTAACCGGGTGATAAATTTATTAGAATTGATGTCAAATACTGTTACTGTGTTTGACCGGCCATTGCTTGTAAAGCCTTCTTTGAATTCCGGAGCAAATGCAATACCATGGACTCCATTAGTATTCGGGATAACATCAATGGAGTCGCCGGTCGTTTTGTTCAGTATATTCACCCGGTCCATGTGGGCTACATAAATGTTACCGGATACCGGGCTAATTGAAATATAGTCCCATCTGTCAGGGCCACCTATGGGGAATGTATTAATTACATGATACCCGGAGTTTTGTGCGAATATTGTGTTGCTAATGATCACAGCAGTTATAGTGACCAATGTTCTTAATACTATTTTCATAAAAAAATATTTTGTAGTGAAATTAAGTAAAGAAAGATGCCCAAATAGCAATCCTATCAATTTGCCTGTTTCTTTTCCCATCTTACTTGCTACAGGCAGGTTAATAAATGGATGAATTTATCCTGCTTACAGTACAGTATTCTACAAAAATTGAATATTTTTTAGAT
>JBIOGX010000003.1:0-22309 GCA_044448445.1 Chitinophagales bacterium | reverse complement strand
GGCGAGAATAACGCTTATACTACCAATGATATTACCAACTACCATCTGCAATTGCCGCTGCAAAATATCGAAACCGCTTTCTGGTTAGAGAGCGACCGTATGCTGGCGCTCACATTCAGTGAAAAAAGCCTTGACGTGCAACGCAAAGTGGTAAGCGAAGAATTTAAAGAACACTACCTCAACAAGCCTTATGGCGATGCATGGCACCAACTGCGTGTATTAGCTTATAAAAAACATCCCTATCAATGGCCAACAATAGGTAAAGACCTGAAGCAAATAGAAGAGGCGCAACTGGATGACGTAAAATCATTCTTCTATAAACATTATACGCCCGTGAATGCAATCCTGTGCGTAGCGGGGAATGTAACGACAGAGGAAGTAAAAGCGCTGGCAGAGAAATGGTTTGGGAATATTACCCCCGGCGAAAAATATATAAGACAACTGCCCGCAGAGCCTTTACAGGAAAGCGCACGCACACAAACATTGTATTCAGATGTGCCGCTGGACGCCCTTTACAAGGCATGGCATATAGCCGGCCGCCTCACCGCACCTTACTATGCAGCCGACCTTATAACAGAAATCATGGGTAGCGGATTTGCATCGCGCCTATATCAGCGATTAGTAAAAGAGGAACAATTATTCAGCAACATAAATTGCTATCATACCGGCAGCTTAGATCCCGGGCTCATGGTAGTAGAAGGCAAGATAAGGGAAGGCAAAAGTATTGAAGCCGCCAATGAAGCAGTGGAAAAAGAAATAGCCAAACTGGTAGCTGACGGAGTAACGGAAAATGAACTGCAAAAGTCTAAAAATAAAATAGAGGCAATGATCGCCTTTGAGGATATGACGCTGCTGAGCCGTGCCAACAATCTTGCTTTTTACGAACTGATGGGTGACGCACAACTGATAAACGAAGAATGGAACAAATACCAGGCGGTAACAACGGCCTACCTGCAGCAAACAGCGCGGAATATCTTCAGGGAAGAGAATTGCAATACCCTGTTTTACAGAAAAAAACAAGCATAATTACCTGTATAAACGAAATGCCCGCATTATGCAGGCATTTCGTCTGAAAAGCATAAATCACTTAGCTTTCTGCTTCACTTTTGTTTCACTTTTTTTCTCTGCAGCAGCAGACTTCGTAAGAGCCTTATGTTGTTTTGGCGCTACAGTTTCGGCCTTCTGCATTGTAGCTTCTTTCTTAACTTCAGGTGTTGTTTTAGCTGCTTTCTGAGCGTTAGCGAATGACGCTGTAAATAATGCGGCTGCGATCGTAACCGCAATGATCATTTTTTTCATAACCTTAATTATTGTTTTGGTTACTATACCTTATTCACAATTCGTGCCAAACTCAGTTTTAAAAAGTTAAAGAAAAATAAAAGCTCCCGTTGAAGAACGGGAGCTACGCAATATAAAAATAAACGAAAGAAACAACCTGATCAATCCGGCTTCTTGCCATCAAGGAATGTGTTTATCGTTTGAATAGCTGCCTGTGGATTGGCATCATGATCATGCACGCCTACCGTGTAACCGCTATAATAAGAATCTGAAGAAGCAGCCTGGTTATCAAGCTTTGTGTTTTTGCGCATATAAGCAGGTACTGCTTCCATCTCATCGCTGCTTTCTGTGCCTTTGATATTAAAGCTCATACGGCGCAGGCGCTCTGCGCGATCTTCCAATGCTTTCTTCTGTTCCTCAAACCTTTTCTTTTCCTCCAACTCATCCTGTGTCAGCACACGCGCTCCTATTTTCATAGTCGGATCTTCCTTTACAGGCTCTTCATTCCTGATCACCAACTGCATAGGTATTCCATTCACACTTTTTTCTTCCTGCGCAAAAACAGGTGTTGGTTCAGTAACAGGAGCAGGAGTTTCTGCAACAGGCTGCGTATATTGCTGAACAGGTTCCGCAACAAATATTTCAACTGGTTTTTGCTCTGCGGTGTTGTATTGCATCACAGGCATTTCCACCAATACAGGCGTCATGCTTTCCGGTTGTTTAATTACCGGCTTTGCATCAGCAATGAGTATATCAGCAACAGGCTGTATATCTCCCAGTTTCACTATTATTTTTTCCGGCTCATTGGTTCTTGCCGGGAAATCTACATTTATATCTTTATGATTAAAACCGGTAGCAATAACGGTCACAGCTATTTTTTCTTTCAGGTTAGGATCATGTCCCATACCAAGGATAACATCGCAATTATCGCCTGCCTGCTGCTGTACATAAGCCTGTATAGCCTCCGCTTCATCCATAGTATGCTCAAACTCACCGGCTGCGGATGTTATATTTAGCAACAACCATTTAGCGCCCCTGATGTCGCTGTCATTAAGCAAAGGAGAGTTAAGGGCTTCTTCTACGGCCATTAGCGCCCGGTTCTCTCCGCTTGCTGCCGAGCTGCCTAAAATGGCAACACCGCCGTTTTTCATTACGGTGCATACATCCGCGAAGTCAACGTTTATCTGGCCGGTAGTCGTGATTACGTCAGTGATACATTTTGCAGCAGTGGCAAGTATGTCATCAGCCTTTGCAAATGCCTGTGTAAAGGGCAGGTTACCGAATTGCTGGCGCAGCTTATCATTTGATATGATCAGTATGGTATCCACATGCTCTTTCATTTTGTCAATACCTTCCTGCGCCTGTTTCATACGCTTACGGCCTTCATAAGTAAATGGAGTAGTTACGATTCCCACAGTAAGAATTCCCAGGTCGCGGCATACCTTAGCAACTACGGGAGCTCCGCCGGTACCGGTTCCGCCGCCCATACCCGCAGTAATGAAGGCCATACGTGTATTTACCTTCAATATCTTGGAAATATCTTCGAGGCTTTCTTCGCATGATTGTTTGCCTATATCCGGGTTAGCGCCGGCTCCAAGACCCTGCGTAAGATGCGGCCCGAGTTGTATTTTATTGACTACAGGACTTAAAGACAACGCCTGTGAATCAGTATTGCATACAACAAAATCAACCCCTTCTAATCCGAGGCTGTGCATGTAATTTACGGCGTTGCTTCCGCCGCCGCCTACGCCTATCACTTTAAGTATAGACGATTGATTTTTTGGGATTTCAAAATGTATCATGTCCTTTTTGTTTGTGAGTTAGTAAATAATTGTGAATTGTTAGTATTTAGTTGTGTTGTGATTTTTAGTTTATTTCCTGGTCCTCTACATCTTCAAACATACTCATGAATTTTCCTTTCAGCCCGTCAAACAAGCGCTTTACTTTCTCATTGCGTTTATGTATTTTCCGGCTGGTCTTTTCAGCTTCTTCCTCATGTGTAGTTTGCTGTTGCGTTGTTTCCCCGTCTGTTGCCTGGTGTTCAAAAGAAGCAAATTCATTTATGACAGGTTGCAGTTCGCCTTCTGTTATATGCATATAGTTACCCCCTTCTCCTGTAAAGCGCAAACGGCCGTTTTCAAAATCATGATAGCCTCTGAGTATCAGGCCTATACAGGTTGAGTACATAGGGTTCATCAATGATTCTATATGGCCGCCTGCAAGATGCTCGTTCGGATAACCAATGCGGGCGCCAAGGCCGGTAACAAATTCTGTAAGTTGTGTGATATGTTTCAACTGCGCGCCGCCACCGGTAAGAATGATACCCCCATACAACCGCTTATCAAGATCTATTTGTTTCAGGTGATAGACCACATAGTCGAGTATCTCCTGCATACGCGCCTGTATGATATGGGCGAGATTTTTTACCGATATTTCTTTAGGCGGCAATCCTCTTAGCCCGGGTATAGTTATATATGCATTACTGTTGGCCTCCTCAGCAAGGGCAGTACCAAACTGTACTTTCATTTGCTCTGCCTGTGCGCGTAACACGCCGAGGCCATTGCGTATATCGTTGGTAATATTGACGCCTGCGTATGGTATTACAGCGGTATGTTTCAATAGCCCGTCATAAAACACGGCCATATCTGTTGTGCCGCCGCCTATGTCAACTATTGCCACACCGGCCTCAAGGTCTTCATCATTCATCACTGATGCAGCAGACGCCAATGGCTGCAATACCAGGTCACGGGTGACGAGTTTGGATTTATCCACGCAGCGTTTTATGTTGCGGATAGCGTTGCGGTCGCCGGTAATAATATGGAAGTTAGCGCCGATCTTCACACCACTCATACCGATGGGGTCCACCACATAACCGGTACTGTCAACAGTGAAGTCCTGCGGAATGATGTCAATGATCTGGTCGCCCGCCGGGATGTAGGTTTTATATTGATCCCGTACCAGCAGATCTATATCATCCTTGTTTATCTCGCTTTCCACATTCGTTCGCACCCTGTCTCCCCGGGTTTGGAGACTTTTAATATGCTGTCCCGCTATACCCACATATACCTCTTTTATTTCGAGGTTAGGATTTGAGAGGAGGCACCTTTCAATAGCCTGCTCGATAGAGCGGATACATTGCTCGATATTCATGACCACGCCATGGCTGACCCCTGCGGAGTCTGCTCGTCCGAGACCGAGAATTTCCACTTTACCGAACTCATTTTTTCTGCCGGCAATAGCTACCACCTTTGTGGTGCCGATGTCCAGGCCGACAATAATTGGTTGTTCTTTCTTGCTCATATTGCGTTGAGGTTTAAAAACTGGTTAATGAATTTTTTTTTCAGGATAAACATATTTAGGTGATACCTGTTTTTTGTTTTTTTGTTTATTTTTATTCTTGTCTTTCTTATTCTTGTTTTTACTTTTATCGTTTGTTTTTGTTTTTTGTTTTTTTACATTGTGTACCGGTTTCTTCTTTTCAGCTTTTTTCAGCGCCTGTTTTTTGTTATCTTTTTTCGCAGCGGCATGCACAACGGGTTTTGGTGATGGTTTTACCTGTGTTTCAGGTTTTTTGTTTTGGCCTTCTTTCTGTGCTGCGGCGTGGTTTGATTTGGTACCGGCAGCATGCACTGAATCCATTGCGTCATTTCTGGCTTCTGTTTCTACTATACTGTTTATCCAATTCATGTTAATCACCGCCTTGTCTATGGGGCCTTTATAGGGGAGGGAGGGCGATGCAACAACCTGGCCTTTGAATCGCAGATCAAGTGTTTCATATTTATCCCATCCTATACGGTTCAGCACGTTTTTATAAAAAATAAACAGGTTATTGAGCTTGTCCTTCATTCTCGATGCATCTCCGAATAATATTCTATGATTGCCCAATACGGGTATCAGCTCAAACGTATAATCCGAATCAACGTTCACTTGCGATATCTGCGCACTCCAGAAAGAGTCGGCCTGTATCGTTCTCACTAATGAAATCAGTTGCTTTCTCAAAGCCCAACTTGTACTGTCATTTTTAATTTCAGGCACATTGGTTATAACAGTGGTATAGTATATGTAACTTTCAGACAAAGGCATTATACTTAAAGTGGTATCGAGATAATAGCTTTGGCCGTTTTGCTGAAAAAGCCTGGCCACTGGGATACGTTGTGTTATATATAGCTCCAGCACATTGTCATTATCCACGAAAACCTGCGCATTAGCAACCCAGGGATCAGCTAATATGACCCTTTCCATACTATTAATATCCAGCTTTGACAAAGGAGTATGCGCTATGTCTATATGCCTGTTATTGATTGCCAGGTTCAGTATCTCTTTTTCCTCTATAAAGTGGTACTTCTTGTCATTTTTGATATGCACAGCCACACTTTTCAATGTTTTACTATCTTCTATCTTAGAAGCGCTTACCATCGCAACGATACAACCGGTGGTCACCACGAGGGTAAGGAACGCCTGTAATATTTTACGTATTGATATTTTACGCTTTGTTGCCATTATTTATTCTTCAAAATTTTTTTTATTGGTTCCACTAATTTGTCAATATCACCGGCTCCTGCTGTTATTAACAGATCTAAAGGCGCTATTGTTACATATTCCAGCAGCCCTTCCTTAGATAGGATCGTATGCGCAGGATTCGCCATTCTGTCCGCTATCATTTTTGATGTCACACCTTCCATTGGCAGTTCGCGCGCAGGATATATATCCAGCAAGATCACTTCATCAGCCATATCAAGACTACCGGCAAACCCATCTGCGAGATCGCGGGTACGGCTGAAAAGATGTGGCTGGAAACACACCAGGCACTTGCGCCGGGGAAATAAATGTTTCACACTTTTTATCAAAGCGGCTAATTCTTCAGGATGGTGCGCATAATCATCTATATATACCATCTTAGCGGTCTTCACTACATATTCAAAACGCCGTTTCACACCTTTAAATCCCGCAAGCGCTTTCTTTACTGCCGTTCTGTCTATACCCAGCATTTGTGTTACTGCAATGGCGGCAACTGCGTTTTCTACATTGTGCATACCACCTATATGCAAATGCAAACCTTCCAGCTTCCAGTCTTCACCAATGACATCAAATGAATAGGCTCCATCTTTTTGCATTATATTATCCGCATAAATATCAGCGGCTTCATTTTGTAAACTATAGGTCAATGTTGACGGCCCCTTCAGATCACTCTGCCTGTGCAATCCATGTTTTACAAGCAGGGTTCCTCCCAGCTTAATGTTTTTCGTATATTGGATAAAGGCTGCCTCCATTTCTTCAGTAGTGCCATATATGTCTAAGTGATCCGGGTCTATAGAGGTAAGCACGCCTATATCAGGGTACAATTTCAGAAAACTCCTGTCATATTCATCCGCTTCTATTACTGCAGTATTGTTGTCGCTGCTCCAGTAATTCCGGCCATAGTTCACGGGGATACCACCCAGGAATGCATTACAACCATAATTTGTTTCGCGCAGCAAATAGGCGATCATTGTAGAAATGGTGGTTTTACCATGCGTTCCCGCTACGGTTATTGCATACATTGATTCCGTGATCCATTGCAATACATCACTGCGTTTATACACAGGATAATTATTATCCTGATACCAATTAAGCTCTGTATGGTCTCTATGTATAGCGGGGGTATATACCACTAACTGGGCATCCTTATCCAGCAAATCAATATTATCGGTATAATGTATGTCCATTCCTTCACTCACCAACTGTTTAGTAAGCTCAGTTTCCGTTTTATCATAGCCGCATACAACAGTATCCTGCTCCCGGAAAAAACGTGCCAGTGCGCTCATGCCTATGCCGCCTATGCCTATGAAATACACCCTTTTTACTTCCCGTACATTCATTATACCGCTTTTGCTATTTCAATTACTTTATTTGCTATCCGCTCATCCGCGTCTTTTATAGCCATTGACTTTAAATTCCGCGACATGCTTTCCTGCATACTATTATCGTGCAATATTTTTTTCAGTTGCTTTACCAGTTCGGTTTTCACTTCACTATCTTTTATCAATATGGCTGCATTATGCGCTGCAAGCGCTCTCGCATTACTTGTCTGGTGATCTTCCGCAGCAAATGGATAAGGCACAAACACTACCGGCTTGCCCGCTATACACAATTCTGCTATTGCCAGCGCACCAGCCCTTGATATCACCAAATCTGCAGCGGAGTATGCATAATCCATATCACTGATAAAATCAAATACTTTCACTCTGTCGCTATATGCGGCGGCACGTTTCTTTGCCTGTTCATAATAAGGTTTACCCGTTTGCCATAATATTTGCACACCTTCTTTCAATAGTTCATCAAGCTGCGCGTCAATGCTTTCATTTATTGATTTTGCACCCAGGCTTCCTCCTATGATCAATATCGTTTTTACTTCCTGTTTTAATCCAAACCATATTTTGCCCTCCACTGTTGTCCTGCTCATTTGTGAAATGCTCTTGCGTACAGGATTCCCGGTAAAAATTATTTTACCCTTCGGAAAGAATTGCTCCATGTGCTCATAAGCCACGCATATTGCTTTCGCTTTTCTTCCTAATATTTTATTACTCTTACCCGCATAAGAGTTTTGCTCCTGTATGAGGGTAGGAATATTCATGCTCTGGCCAGCATTCAGCACAGGGAAGCTGGCATAACCGCCTACGCCAACAATAGCGCCGGGATTAAACTGCTTTATAATTTTCCTTGCCTGCATCCTGCTTTTCAATAATTTAAATGGCAGTGAAAAATTTTTAAAAATGTTACTCCTGTTAAAACCCGCTATATCCAACCCTATTATTTCAAAACCTTCCTTAGGCACTTTTTCCATTTCCATTTTATCTTCCGCACCTACAAATAGTAATTGTGTACCGGGTCGCAAGCGTTGTAAGGCATGCCCTACTGCAATTGCGGGGAATATATGCCCCCCTGTTCCTCCTCCTGCTATTATCACACGCAAACCACTCATAATACTTATGCTGCCGGTAAGGGCGTTTTATCTTTAACTGCTTTTGCTCTCGGTTTCTTTTCTTTTTTTGTTTCCTCTACGACTTCTTCCTCTTCTTCTGTTTCCTCCTGTTCTGCATCTTCTTCTTTTTGGTCAGTTGCCGTTGCCGCTAAATTTTTGGCGCTTCCTTTTTTTCCGCCTTCCATATCATCCACATACCGGCTTACACTCAGCACTATACCTATTGCGATACTGGTAAACCAAATAGAAGACCCGCCCATACTTATCATAGGCAAGGTGAGACCGGTAACAGGCACCAAATGCACGTTCACAGCCATATTCAGCATAGCCTGGAATACCAGCGTGATGCTGAGACCCACTGCAAGGAATGCTCCAAATGCAAATGGACATCGTTTGAAAATGATGATGCTTCGCCATAAGAACAACAGGTATAGCATCACTACTACCGCTCCTCCTATTAATCCGTATTCTTCTACAATGATGGAAAAAATAAAATCAGAATAAGGGTGTGGCAAAAAATTCTTTTGCAGGCTCCTGCCGGGCCCTCTCCCGGTTACACCACCATTTGCAATCGCTATTTTAGCTTGTTGCACCTGGTACACATCTTCCTGCTTACCGTCTTTTTTCTTACCACCGGCAAAGTCCACTATACGCTGCTCCCATGTTTTGGCACGGCCATAACCTGTAATCTTGGATATTGTGAATAATAGGGCTACTCCCATTATACCTACCATGCCTAACAATAACAGGTGCTTCACCTGAACGCGGCCAATAAAGAAAAGGATACTGCAGGTTACGCCTAACATTAATGCTGTTGAAAGATTTGCAGGGGCTATCAGCGCACAAGTAAAGAGCATTGGCAGCAACACAGGTATGAACCCTTTTTTAAGATCTTTTATATCTGCCTGCTTCATACTGAGTACACGCGCCAGGAACATAAACAATGCTAGTTTTGCAAGGTCAGATGTCTGGAAAGTAAGGTTAATAACCGGCAGTTTTATCCACCGCGAGCCTTCGTTCAGGCTTGTTCCGAATAGTAGCGTATATAATAATAATGGCAGGCTCAACAAGTATAAGACCACCGCAACTTTGGCAAATTTTGTATAGTTTACCTTGTGCACCCAATAAGTAATCAGCAAACCCAACCCCAATACCATCACCTGCTTCACGAGATAATAGCTTGAATTTTTCTCCATCCTGTATGCCAATGAGCCGGTAGAACTGTACACTGCCAGCAGGCTGATAAATGACAGCACCAGCACCACGCCCCAGATTACCTGGTCGCCCTTGGTCTTTGTCATTAATTTTTTTATCTGGTCAGTCATACTTTCTTTAACTAAAGGTTACGTACTGCTTCTTTAAATTGCCGCCCACGGTCTTCATAATTCTTAAACAGGTCAAAACTTGCACAGGCCGGCGCTAATAAAACCACATCTCCTTTTTCAGCGATAGAGTACGCCACATTTACTGCATCGGCAGCGCTGACGGTATCTATGATATCCTCAACTATATCACCAAAGGTTTCATGTATCGGCTTATTATCCAGCCCTAAGCATACAATCGCTTTTACTTTTTCCTTCACTAATGCCAATATCTCGGTATAATCATTCCCCTTATCCTGGCCACCCAATATGAGAATGACCGGCTTCTTCATACTCTCCAGCGCAAACCATACTGAGTTCACATTGGTAGCCTTGCTGTCATTGATAAACTCTACCCCACGAATGGTGGCTACATATTCCAGCCGGTGTTCGAGACCTTCAAAACCCATAAAACTTTCGCGGATCTTTTCTTTTCTCACCCCGGCTATTCGCGCTGATATAGCCGCTGCCATACTATTATATTGATTATGTTTTCCCTTGATGGCAAGGTCATGGATAGACATATCCAATATTTCCCCGTCATAGTTTATAAACAAACGAGAGTCGCTAATGTGGCCGCCTTCGTTTTCCAGGTTGTTGTCGCTCATTGTGAAGAATATTTTTTTAGCGTGAATAGAATGCGTAGCCATGTATTCCTGTATTGCCTTATCGTCTTTGTTTACTACAAAATAATCTGTTGTATTTTGATATTGGGTTATTCTGAATTTGGAGGCCACGTAATTCGCAAACACATAATCATACCTGTCAAGGTGATCAGGTGTGATATTCAGCAATACCGACACATCAGGCCTAAAGCTGTGAATATCATCAAGCTGAAAACTGCTCACTTCCATCACATACCATTTGCATGGCCTTTCCGCTATCTGCCTTGCAAAACTGTAACCTATATTACCTACCATCGCAACATCATAATCCGCTTCTTTCAGAATATGATAAGTAAGTTTTGTAGTAGTACTCTTGCCGTTGCTGCCGGTAATAGCGATTATTTTACTATCCCCTTTATAGCGAAAACCAAATTCTATTTCGCTGCACACTTCTATTCCAGCGGCTCTCACCTGCTTCATTACAGCAGTCTTATCACTGATGCCGGGACTCTTTACTATACACGATGCACTCAATATTTTATCCGTGCTGTGCATTCCTTCTTCAAACCCGATATTTTCCTGTTGCAATACCAGTTTGAATTGTTCTTTTATAACTCCGCCATCGCTTACAAACACATCCCATCCCTGCTGTTTTCCCAGCAGCGCAGCGCCTACACCGCTTTCAGCGGCGCCTAATATCACTAAGCGTTGTGTGGCCTTAGTCACTATTGCAGTTTTAATGTTACTATACTCATTATCGCCAATATTATCCCTACTATCCAAAAGCGTGTTACTATCTTCGATTCGTGGTATCCTAATTTCTGGTAATGATGATGCAATGGCGCCATCAGGAATATTCGCCTGCCTTCCCCGTATTTCTTCCTGGTACGCTTGAAGTACCACACCTGTAACACGACCGATAGATTCTCAACAAAAAATATCCCGCAGATAATAGGTATCAACAGCTCCTTGCGGACTATAATGGCGAGCGATGCAATAATACCGCCTAATGCAAGGCTTCCGGTGTCTCCCATAAACACCTGGGCGGGATATGCGTTATACCACAGGAACCCTACACATGCCCCTATAAAAGCACCTATGAATATGGACAGCTCACCGAGGTTTGGAATATCCATGATATTGAGGTAGCCCGCAAAAAGATAGTTACCTGACAGGTATGCAAATACGCCAAGGCATACCCCAATAATCGCAGATACGCCTGTGGCAAGGCCATCAATGCCATCTGTTATATTTGCGCCGTTTGATACCGCCACAATAATAAAGATGACAAACAGCACATAAAGTACAGGCGTTGTTACATCAACATATTTCTCCCCGAAAACGGACGCTATCTTCTCGTACCTGAATTCATGTGTTTTTACAAATGGTATGGTAGTGGTAGCAGTTCTTACGTTCACATAAGTTTGGTCCTTTCCATTCTCATCTTTGCGGGTAAAGCGGCCTGCCTCAAGTTTTTCTGCGGCATTATATACACCACTATGTTCGCCTGTAACTTCCCTGCTTATCACTACATGATTATTATAGTACATAGTTAGCCCTACAATGATCCCAAGTCCTACCTGCCCCATTATCTTAAAACGCCCCGCCAGGCCTTCTTTATTCTTTTTGAAGACTTTAATATAGTCATCAAGGAACCCAACCAAACCCAGCCATACGGTTGAAACCAGCATCAGTACGATGTACACATTAAGTATGCGGGCGAATAATAATGTAGGTATCAGTATAGCTCCTATGATAATAACCCCTCCCATCGTAGGTGTGCCTTTCTTTTGCGTTTCGCCCTGCAGGCCGAGATCACGTACCGTTTCTCCTATTTGTTTCTTCTGCAGATACGCAATAATCCTTTTACCAACCACCAGGGATATCACCAGCGACAGGATGATCGCCATAGCTGCACGGAAGGTGATATAGTTGAACACCCCCGCACCGGCCAGGTGGATCGTATCGCGCAGGTATGTGAACAGGTAATACAGCATGAACCTTTTTTATTTATTTAATGTTTTAAATGTTTCAGTTAATACTTCCCTATCATCAAAATGATGCCTTATCCCTTTTATTTCCTGGTATGTTTCATGTCCCTTGCCTGCCACGAGCAGTATATCTCCGGCACCGGCAAGCGTACACGCAACCTTTATCGCCTCTCTCCGGTCAGTAATACGCAGGCTTTTCCTTTTTTGCGGGGCAGTCAGCCCTGCTTCCATTTCATTGAGTATCTCTTCCGGATCTTCACTGCGTGGGTTATCTGCTGTAAGTATCGCTTTATCACTATGCTCACAGGCTACCTGCGCCATTATCGGGCGCTTTGTTCTATCGCGGTCCCCGCCACACCCCACAACTGTAATTAATTGTTGCCCCCGTGTACGTAACTGGTTTATGGTTGCTAATACATTGATCAGCGCATCCGGGCTATGTGCGTAATCAACTATGCCCAGTATTTTGTCATTTGGCGACAGGTATGTTTCAAAACGCCCCGGCGCCCCGTGCAATCCGCTTAATATGGCAAGCACCTCCATTTTATCAGCGCCTAATGCTTTTGCAGCGCCATATACGGCAAGCAGATTATACGCATTGAACGTGCCTATCATCCTGAAATGCGCTTCCTGCCCGTCAACAACCATAACCAATCCGGTAAGATTATTTTCCAGCACTTTGCCTTTTATGGTAGCCGGAACACGCAGGCTATAAGTACTTTTTTCGGCTCTCGTATTCTGCAACATTACCATCCCTCTTTTATCATCAGCGTTTGTAAGCGCAAACGCATCCGCAGGGAGGTTGTCAAAGAAGCTCTTCTTTACACGTATGTATTCATCGAATGTTTTATGGTAATCAAGATGGTCGTGGGTAATATTTGTAAATACGCCACCAACAAACCGGATACCTGCTATACGATGCTGGTGAATGGCATGTGAACTTACTTCCATAAAAACGTAAGTGCAGCCCGCGTCCACCATCCTGCTGAGCAGCGCATGTATGGAAATGGAATCAGGGGTAGTATGTGTCGCTGTTTCAACCTTGTCATGAATATGATTTTGCACCGTTGACAGCAAACCACACTTATGCCCCAATGCTTCAAAGAGTTTGTATAACAGCGTTGCAGTAGTTGTCTTGCCGTTAGTGCCGGTTATACCTACCACTTTAAGCTGCTGCGAAGGGAAATCATAAAACGCATCAGCTATGAACCCTGCCGCTTCTGCGCTGTCTTTTACCTGTACATAAACAATACCATCTTTTAATACTTCGGGCAATGTTTCACAAACAACCGCCACAGCGCCATGCTCTATTGCTTTTTCTATGAACAAATGCCCATCTGACATAATGCCACGTACTGCAACGAATGTACTACCGTTGGTTACTTTCCGGGAGTCTATGCACAGGTTGCTCACTACGGTAGCCATATCACCCCATGTATTGAGGGGCTTTACGTTTATTAATATGTCGCGCAGTATGGGCATCAGCTTAATTGCAGTATTATATTTTGTCCTTTAGCTATTCTTGTTCCGGGCGCTATTGATTGTCCGTGTACTCTTCCTTTTCCCAGCACCTGCACCTGCAGGCCACTGTTCTCCAGCATATACACCGCGTCTTTCAATCCCATTCCTGTTACATCGGGCATGATATTCCGGTATAACGTCTTAGGCTGAACAGTAATGTGCTTATTGGAATCTGTTTCCATCTGCATCATCACGTTCATGTTATCATTGGTTATTGGCGTATGCTTTTGAATAGCATCAAGCAATACCTGGTAGCTCCTTGCAGTAGCTGCTTTGGCAGGTATCACCCCTGACCCCTTCCGGGCAAGGCTATCTAACGGCCCGGCCCATGCGCCCATATTTTCGGAGAATATTTTATCAGCTACCATCCTGAAAACAGGCGCCGCAATAGCCCCGCCATAGTATGCTTTGGAATGTGGCTTGGTGCGTATCACTACACAGATCGTATATTTTGGATTGTCTGCAGGCAAATAACCTACGAAGGACCCCTGGTAAACGCCATCTGTATATCTGATCCCTTTGTCAGCTACCTGTGCAGTGCCCGTCTTGCCTGCCATGGTATAGTAGGGTGATTCAATGCCTTTAGCTGTGCCTTCTGTAACCACCGCGCGCGTACATTTTTGTATTTGTGCTACAACACTTGAATCTCCCACTTCTTCTACTACCGTTGGCTCAAAAGTTTTCACTTCTTTGCCATATTCTTTTATAGCGCTTACTAAGTAGGGCTTCATCATTTTACCGTTATTGGCTATCGAGTTATACAACATGCAGGTATGCAGCGGAGATACTAATACGCCATAACCCGTAGCCATCCATGGTAGCGAGGAATTACTCCATGATGGGGTGCCTGGGCTTGTTATCACCGTCTTGCGTTCACCAAGCAGGTCTATTCCCGTTGGCCTGTCCAGATGCAGTTGTTTAAGGTGGTTAACATATTTTGAAGGGTTATCCCTGTAGTAAGTATAGGCCAGCTTCGCAAATGATGCATTGCTCGATTCAGCATAAGCCTTCCATATAGGCATCGCATGCAGCCCTAAATGTGAATCTTTCATTACCCTGTTGCCAAATCGTATAGCGCCGCCTTCCGCATCCACTATATCGTCAACCGTGACCATTTTGTCATTAAGTAGTGATAAGAGCGTTGTCAGCTTAAATGTCGAGCCCGGCTCTGTTGGGATCATTGCGTAGTTAAAATCTTCCCAGTAGCTGCCATCCGGCTGGCGGCCCAGGTTCACAAGGGTGCGTATCTTACCTGTTTTTACTTCCATCACTATACAGGTGCCATACATGCACTCATATTTTTGCAGTATGCTCATCAGCGCATGTTCCGCTACATCCTGTACATTAATGTCTAAGGTGGTTACAATATCTTTTCCGTTCTGCGGGTCCACTTCAGATCCTTCTATAGGCACCCATACACTGCCGGTGCTTTTCTGCACCACCCTGCGCCCGTTTTCTCCTACCAGGTAACGGTTATAGGTCGCTTCAAGGCCTGAGATATTACTGTCGCGGAATACACCAATCGTACGATACGCGAGCATATTATAAGGCGTAACACGCTTTTCTCTTGAGTCTGCTATAAAGCCGCCATAACCCTTGGGTTTATTGAAAATAGGAAATGAACGCAACGCCTCATATTGGTAATACTTCAGGTTTCTGCCCAGCAGGTAGTACCTGTTATCCTCATCATAAGCCCTTACAAAATCTTCTTTGTATTGTTCAGGGGATTTATCCATAAATAAGCGGGATACACAGCGCGAAAGAGAATCTATATTTTTAGCAAACAGCCCGGAGTCAATAACAGAGAAATCAACATGCACATCAAATTCAGGAATGGAAGAACTCAGCAATACCCCGCTCTCTGTGTATATGTTACCCCGCTCGGCAAGCAGCGTATCGAAACGGGTATGCATTTCCTTGGCCATGGTGCGCAGCTTAGGGCCTTCTTTTACCTGTATCATCGTCGCTTTCAAAATGATGGCGCACCCAAACAGGAACATGCATGTGAATGCGATGTACACCCTAAACCGTATGTCTTTTTTAATATTCACTCTTTAGCCCTAATTCTTTAGTCGTTAGTAAAAAGCCCCTAAACAATCCTAATTCCCAATCCCTAATTCCTATTTCCCCTCAGTAATCTTATACGCCGGCATCAATGATGGTTTCAGCCCTATCCCCTCCGCATTCTTTATCACCCTTGTCTCTGTCTTTTCATACATTAGTTGCGACTTCACATCCATATACTTCCAGCGTAGCTCTTTCAGCGCTTTGTTCTGCTCATTCAACTCCCGCTGCATTTCCAATGCACGGTGACTGTTGCTGATATACAGCACACACAAAATGACTACAAATGCGAGGTATGGGATATTATTGACTATTGCTTTATAAGATACTTTCTCCACCAACGACCGCCAGTCGCTCCTTACCCGTTGCGCGGGCGTCAGCGCTTCCTGCTGCTGACTGTTCTGCTCCCCGTTACTCATACCACTTATATATAGACCCCTTACAACGCTGCCATTTGCAGGGGATTTTTTTGCATCCTAACCTCTTACCCTTTTAACTAACCTGCCTGCCGGTAGGCAGGTTAACCCTTTTAACTAATTAGCCAATCCGCTCCGCAATTCTCAACCGCGCACTTCTTGCTCTCGGATTATTTTTTATTTCTTCTTCTGTAGGCTCTATAGGTTTCTGGTTCACCGGCCGCAACAACGGCTTCACTGTTTCTTCATATTCCCCCGGTTCATCCCACCTGCCTCTTTTTATATACTGCTTCACTATCCTGTCTTCCAGCGAGTGAAAGGAGATCACACACAACCTTCCTCCCGGCTTCAGGCTCAATGCCGCCTGCTGCAAAAACTCTTTCAGTGCGCCCAGCTCATCATTCACTTCTATTCTCAGCGCCTGGAACACCTGCGCCAGGTAGCGGTTCTCATTAACCCCTCTTATCACAGGCGCCAGCATTCCTTTCAACGCTGCTATGGTTTGCACTTTCACTCCTTTGCGCATCGTTACGATATGCTTCGCCAGTTGTTTCGAGTTCCGCACCTCGCCATATTGCTCAAACAGTTGGTGCAGTTGCTGTTCGCTGTAAGTCTGCAACACCTTAGCGGCGGTTAATTCAGAGCGCTTGTCCATCCGCATATCCAGCGGGCCGTCATAGCGTATCGAAAAACCACGTTCCGCCGTATCAAATTGAAAAGAACTTACCCCCAGGTCTGCAAGTATGCCGTCCACCGCTTTGTATTCATGCAACCGCAAAAAGCGGCGTATGTATTTAAAATTCTCAGTCACCGGTATCAGCCTCTTATCATCCGGTTTATTCTTCCACGCGTCAGCGTCCTGGTCAAATGCCATCAGCCTTCCCTTTGGTCCCAGCCTTTTCAGTATCTCCCTGCTGTGCCCACCGCCGCCAAAAGTCGCATCCACATATACGCCATCTGCTTTTATCGCCAACCCGTCCACTGCTTCATGTAAAAGAACTGTTGTGTGGTAAAATGCGGGGTCTCCCATTTTATGAATTTTCAAAAGGGTTCCCGAAATCATTTGCCACTTCTTCCGCCAGCCTGCTGAATCCACTCACATGATCGCGGAGATAATTATAGTACGTATCTTTATCCCACAATTCTACTTTGTTGCCCTGCGCAGATAACACAGCATCTTTTTTGATACCGGCATACTCCATCAGTGGCTTGGGTAGCAGCATACGGTCTGCACTGTCCAGTTCCACAACTGTCGCGCCATTCAGAAATAATCTTTTGAATTCTCTTACGTTCGGCTTGAAATCATTGAGGCGGTTTATTTTTTCGCTGATCGAATTCCATACCTCTGTTGTGTATATCGAAAGGCAATTTTCAAAACCCCTGTTTATCACAAATTTTCCACCCGTTCCTTCAGCCAGTTGCTTACGGAATCCCATAGGCAGCAGGAAACGCCCCTTAGCGTCAATCGCTACTTCATATTCACCGAGAAAGCTTGTCATTAGTGTGTCTGATGGTAATTCACACAAAATAACACATTTTCCCACAATTTTACACCATTTTTCATTTTATATATTTATCCACATTTTATATATAGCCTGAAATAACGTACAGTAAAGGGTTTTAGGCCATTTTCACACTAAAAAAGTCAAAAATCATGTGGATTACCTGTGAATTAGTGTGGATTGATGTGAATAACCCAATCCAACCCGCCTGCCCCCAACATCGTTGGCGGGTCATTGCGAAGCGCTGCATAGCTTGAAGTAGAGCCTGCGCTGTGGCAATCTCCTGAGCATTAGCACTCTGCAACATTAAGGAGCCGAATACTTTTGCAGCAGAAAAATGAAGCATGGGATTTATCAGCCAATACTTAATCTTAATTCCTATATTACATTATGAACGAGTCTTCGTTTTTACAGCTTCGTAATGCCATCAGCCGTTTTGTAAAACTGGATAATGCTGACTGGGATCTACTTTTGCCTTACCTCGAAGAGCAGCACGTATCTAAACATGGGCATTTTGCAAAAGAAGGTAAAGTAGCCCATGATATTGGATTTTTGCTGGAAGGTAATATGCGGCATTTTTATACAAAAGATGGGGAAGAAAAAACAACTTACTTTTATTTTGAAGGCCATTTCGTAAGTTCCTATATAAGCTGCATCACACAGGCTCCGTCAGAGCTAACCATAGAGACAATGACCGATTGCACTTTACTGGTCTTTCGCTACAAAGACCTGCAAAAACTGTATGACATTTCTCATAAGTGGGAGCGGTTTGGCAGGCTGATAGCTGAATATCTAGCCATAGGCCTGGAGCAGCGATTGGCCGGATTGCTGATGCTTAGCCCTGAAGAGCGATATATACAATTGCTTGAAGGGAACAAACAAAAGATCATTGAACGTATTCCGCAGCATTATGTATCCAGTTACCTCGGTATCACTCCCGTGAGCCTGAGCCGTATCCGCAAAAGACTCTTAAAAAAATAATTTCTTATCTTATGTTAACGTACTGAACTCGCTTTGTGCAGGAGTTTTGCATCATAAATCAAATTTTATGCAAAACCTCTTAAAAATAGAACAGGTAATACAATTGATACTTGGAATTATCGCACTTTATTATCAACCAATCCATTTTGCCTGGTGGCTGTGGATAATCCTCTTTCTTTCACCCGACCTGAGTATGGTGGGATATATATGGAACAGCAAAGTTGGAGCGACGTTGTATAATATAGCTCATCACAAAGCAATTGCAGGTTTACTGATCATTTCAGGTGTCATATTCCGTTTCCCAATATTGCTATTGGCAGGTTTGCTACTCTGGTCCCATTCTTCATTCGACAGAATAATGGGTTATGGCCTGAAATACAATAATTCATTTCAGCATACCCATCTCGGCCATATTGGGAAAAAGGAATGATGTCCACTGGTGCGCAGTTTGCAGCGTAGCCTTATTTTGACATCTTTTCTTAGGTAACTGACAGGGCTTTGTTTTAAAAATATGTTCCGTCATCCGTTGGCCCGTAATGTTTTATAAAAATAACAGTTTGGTATTAAACATTCAGCCGGAGATTTTATTTTATCTTTAAACTATGAAAACAAAGCAGGAAATAGTACAAAACTGGCTACCCCGTTATACCGGGCAGGAATTAAAAGATTTTGGTGAATACATACTCCTGTGCAATTTCAGCAATTATGTAAACCTCTTTGCCGAGATGCATAAGGTACCCATAATTGGCACAGATAAACCAATGCAATGCGCAACTGCTGCGGATATTACCATTATAAATTTTGGGATGGGCAGCCCGGGTGCAGCTACTATGATGGACTTGCTTTCTGCCATTAAACCAAAAGCTGCTTTATTTCTCGGTAAGTGTGGCGGCCTGAAAAAGAAAAATAAGGTAGGCGACCTCATACTCCCCATCGCAGCTATCAGGGGCGATGGTACAAGTAATGATTATTTCCCGCCTGAAGTGCCTGCATTACCGGCATTTGCGCTGCAGAAAGCCATATCCACCACTATACGCGAGTATAAGCGCGACTACTGGACCGGAACGGTATATACTACCAACAGGCGGGTATGGGAGCATGACGAGCCTTTTAAGGCTTACCTGCGCAAGATCCGCGTCATGGCCATAGACATGGAAACGGCTACTATATTCACTACAGGGTTTTATAATAAAATACCAACAGGCGCATTGCTGCTTGTGTCAGACCAGCCTATGATACCGGAAGGAGTAAAAACAGCCGCCGGCGATACCATAGTAACAAAGAATTTTGTTGATACACATCTGCGCATAGGGATAGACTCCCTGAAACAACTCATAAATAAAGGGCTTACTGTAAAGCACCTCAAATTTTAATGCCGGAAGAAAGTATCATATTGTCAGTTAAGGGCTTGCAAATAACATTTGCGGGTACGCTCCCGTTCACCGCTGTCAATAATATTTCTTTCAGTATAGGAAAAGGTAAGACACTGGCCATAGTAGGCGAGAGCGGCTCAGGCAAATCACTTACCGCGCTTGCAATAATGGGACTGCTGCCTGCAAAGGCCATATCCAATGTGCAAAGTTTCAGCTTTCAGAGTTTGAAGACTCAGATATCAACGCCACAATCCCAATTCCTAATTCCCAACCTTGCCTACCGGCAGGCAGGTTCCAAACAACTAATTCCTCAATTATCCAGGGGCAAGGATGCCGGTATGGTGTTCCAGGAGCCTATGAGTTCACTAAATCCGGTAATGAGAATAGGTAAACAACTTGCCGAAGCGATACTCACGCATCAAAAAATATCAGTTAAGGATGGTAAACAATTGGCTATAGACTGGCTTGGTAAGGTGCAGTTGCCTGATCCTGCCGGAATGTATGATCATTACCCGCACCAGTTATCCGGCGGGCAAAAGCAACGGGTGATGATAGCAATGGCTATGTGCAACCACCCGGCATTGCTGATAGCTGATGAGCCTACTACCGCACTTGATGTTACGGTACAGCTGGAGATCATTCGCCTCATGCACTTCCTGCAGCAGGAGCATGGCAGCGCCATGATATTTATTACGCATGACCTGGGGCTGGCTGCCACTATCGCTGACGATGTGCTGGTCATGTATAAAGGGGAAATGATAGAGTATGGCGCTGTATCACAGGTACTGAAACAACCACAGCATCCTTATACAAAAGCCCTCCTTGCCTGCAGGCCATCAGCCGGACAAAAAGGATACCGCTTGCCAATTGTTGCTGATTTTATGGGTGAGGATAAAGAAAAGGATACTGCACTTATTACAGAAAGGCCACAAAATAAAAAACAACTGGTTCAGGCGTCTTCGCCACTGGTTCAAGCGTCTTCGCCACAGGTTCAAGCGTCTTCGCCACAGGTTCAGGCGTCTTCGCCACAGGTTCAAGCGTCTTCGCTTGAACCACTGCTCGATGTTGAAAACCTGCGTATATGGTTTACTGAAGAAAAAAACATGTTCGGCAAACCGCTGAGTTATTTTAAAGCGGTTGATGGGGTTTCTTTTACACTGAATAAAGGTGAAGTGCTCGGATTGGTTGGGGAGAGCGGTTGTGGTAAAAGCACATTGAGCCGGGCCTTGGTAGGATTGCTCTCTGCGCATGACGGTGAAATATTTTTTAAGGGAGAAGACCTTACAAAAATATCGCTACGTGAGTGGGGGCGTGTGCGCAAAAAAATACAAATGATTTTCCAGGACCCTTACTCATCACTCAATCCACGTATGACCATTGGTGATATGCTCACAGAGCCGCTGATGGTGCATAATATGGTGCCTAAAAATGAATTGCAAAAAGAAGCAAAGCGGCTGCTTGGCCTCGTACAGTTACCTGCTGACTCACTTACCTGCTACCCGCACCAGTTCTCCGGTGGTCAGCGGCAACGCATAGGTATAGCCCGCGCGCTTGCCCTGCGGCCTGAATTATTGATATGTGATGAAAGTGTTTCGGCGCTTGATGTGAGCATACAGGCGCAAATACTAAACCTCCTCAAAGACCTGCAGCAGGAATTTGAACTGACCTATCTTTTCATTTCTCATGATCTTTCAGTAGTGCATTATATCAGTGACCGGGTTATGGTGATGCAGGCAGGAAAGATTGTAGAGACCGGAGATGCAGAGCAAGTACTAAAGCAGCCAAAAGAGGCTTATACAAGAAAGTTGGTAGAAGCAGTTCATTAAAAACCATTAATTTTGGCGTTCCATATTATGAAAAGATTTTTAACACTCATTCTTTTATCCATTATCTGCTTTTCTTCCTGCAAGGAAAAACAGGAAGATATTCTTGCTGATATAAAAAAGAAGAAGGAAGAAATAAATGGCGGGCTGAAAAACCTAACCATGAAGCAGGTAGATGATCTTACTTCTGTTACAGGCGGTTCCATATTCGGCTGGTATCGCGACGAGGAGATCAGGAAAATATATGCTGAACATTTTGGTGATAAAAGCAGGACCTTTTCAGAATACTATTTTGATGATGGAATGCTTATTTATGTAATGAAGCAGGAGTATATTTATAATAAACCCCGTTCATATACTGAAGATGCGGCAAAGGCTTTTAACGACACCGTGTGGTATGATGATAAAAAGACCAGGCTGGAAGTAAGCAGCT
>JBIOGX010000002.1:0-27749 GCA_044448445.1 Chitinophagales bacterium | reverse complement strand
TAAGCAAATATATAAAAATTATGAAAAACATCCTAATAATTATTAAGTCTAATCTTATGATCTATATCACTTGCATTTTCGCTGCATAAATGTAGCTTTGCATTTTCCATAACACGCTTTTTTAAGTAAGGGAACCAAATATGAATGTTTTATTGCTGGCAGTGGATCATAACACGCCATATAATTATTTCCCGATAGCCTTACAATTGATTATTGCAATTGGGTTTGTAATAGTAATGATGGCGGCTACTCACCTGTTGGGACCTAAAAGAAAGACACACGATAAGCTGATCAATTTTGAAAGTGGTATCCCCTCGGTAGGCAATGCACGCCAGCCAATGGGTATCAAGTATTTCCTCGTTGCTATCCTTTTCGTGCTTTTTGATGTGGAAGTGATCTTCTTTTACCCTTATGCAGTGAATTTCAGGTATTTTATGACTCAGCAGACAGGCACAGAGGTATTTCTGGAAGTAGTATTGTTTGTTGCTTTCTTTTTGTGTGGTTTTATATATATAGTAAAGAAGGGAGCATTGGAGTGGGAAGACTAAACCCCAACCCCTAAAGGGGCTTTCTTTTAGCGTTTTGTATAAAGAAGAGTGGTAGTTTGAATAGTGAAATGTTCTTTTAGTTTTTTAAAATAAAATCTCTCCCTTTAGGGAGAAGGAGGGTTTTTTAATTATGCCTCGTCCGGTTCAGTATAATACGAAAGTAAAGTCTGTGGAGATACCTGAAGGGTACTCCGGGGTAGGTTTTCATTTGACAACCCTTGATAAGGTGGTAGGACTTGGCCGCAAAAATTCTTTGTGGCCGTTGCCCTTTGCCACCTCATGTTGCGGTATAGAATTTATGGCTACGATGGGTTCCAACTATGACCTGGGCCGTTTCGGCGCAGAGCGTATGGGATTTACCCCGCGCCAGTGCGATATGCTTTTAGTAGCAGGCACAATTGCAAAGAAAATGGGTCCAATTCTCAGGCAGGTTTATTTGCAAATGGCAGAACCCCGATGGGTGATAGCTATAGGCGCTTGTGCCTGTACAGGTGGTATCTTCGACTCTTATTCTGTGCTGCAGGGTATAGACCAGGTAATACCGGTGGATGTATATGTGCCGGGATGCCCCCCGCGGCCGGAGGGCATACTGGACGGGATATTGAAATTGCAGGACCTCGTGCAAAACGAAAGCGTGCGCAGAAGAAACAGCGACCAGTATAAAGGATTGCTGGGAAGCTACGGGATAGAGTAAAAGTAAAAACCTAAAAGGGTTAAATAGAAACGATCAGGGTTTTAATTTATGGCATTGACCAACGAAATAATAAAACAAAAGTTAACTGAAAAATTTGGAGAGCAGCTTACTGCCTGGGAGGAGCCTTATGGGCTGCTCACATTCAGGGCGCCTGCGGAAATGAATCTGAAAGTAATGCAGTTCTTATACGATAATGAAGAGCTGCGTTTTCGTTTTCTGACAGACCTTACCGGCGTGCATTTTCCGGACAGAAAAGGTGAAGAACTGTCTGTGGTTTATCATTTGCATAACATGATTGATAATATCCGCTTGCGGATAAAAGTATATGTGCCTGTTGAAAAGCCGGATGTTTACACAGCCACCCGGCTTTTTTCGTGTGCAAACTGGATGGAGCGTGAAACTTATGATTTCTTCGGAGTGAATTTTATCGGGCATCCGAACCTTACCCGCATATTGAATGTTGATGAAATGGATTACTTCCCTATGCGCAAAGAGTATGAAATGGAAGATCCGACAAGAAGAGATAAAGATGATCAAATGTTTGGAAGATAAAACCCCCGGCCCCTAAAGGGGGGCGCGATGGTCAAGATCATTGGACAGTTAGTTAATAATTGAAAAAGTATTTTGAATGATTTTTTTAATAAAAACATAGGAAAGCCTCTTTAGGGGTTTGGGGTATGGAACTACAGCATAATCAACATCATATAAAACTTTCTGAAGAGTCTCTTCAGAAACAGACCACTACGCTTAACCTGGGGCCGACACACCCTGCCACGCATGGCGTGTTTCAGAACATAATGGAAATAGACGGGGAGCGCGTTCTGGAAACAGTACCAACCATTGGTTATATCCACAGGGCTTTTGAAAAAATTGCTGAACGCCGGCCATATTACCAGATAACTCCGCTTACCGACCGCCTCAACTATTGCTCATCTCCCATAAATAATATGGGGTGGCACATGACGATAGAAAAACTGCTGGGGTTAAAATTACCAAAGCGCGTTGAGTACCTGCGTGTAATCATAATGGAACTGTCACGAATTGCCGACCACCTGGTTTGTAATTCGGTAATAGCAGTTGACACCGGTGCATTGACGCCGTTTACTTACGTATTTCAACAACGGGAGAAGATATACGAAATATTTGAAGAGATATGCGGTTCGCGCCTTACCACCAATATAGGCCGTGTAGGTGGCTTTGAGCGCAATTTCACACCTGCTTCTTTTACGAAGCTCCATGCTTTCATGGAGGGCTTTCCGAAAGTGCTGAAAGAATTTGAGGCGCTGCTAAACCGCAACCGTGTATTTATAGACCGCTGTGTTGGCGCCGGCCCGATTAGTGCGGAAAGAGCTTTGAACTACGGCTTTACCGGGCCTAACCTGCGCGCTGCCGGAGTGGACTATGATGTTCGGGTAGCTCAGCCATATTCTTCCTATCAGGATTTTGAATTTAAAATACCCATAGGCACGGCAGGCGATGTATATGACCGTTTTATGGTGCGTAATGGCGAGATGTGGGAAAGCGTAAGCATCATACACCAGGCAATTGAGAAAATAGAGAAAATAGAAAAAGAATTTCCCGACCAAAAGGAAGTATTTTATGCTAAGGAAGCAGACCATTATCACATACCTCCGAAAGAGGATGTATATACAAAAATGGAAGCGCTGATCTGGCATTTCAAAATAATAATGGGTGAAATAGACGCCCCTCCCGGTGAGGTGTATCATTCAGTAGAAGGGGGCAACGGTGAAGTAGGGTATTATTTAATAAGCGATGGAGGAAGAACTCCTTATCGCCTGCATTTCCGCAGGCCGTGTTTTATTTTTTACCAGGCTTTTCCTGAAATGGTGAAAAACGGATTATTGAGCGATGCAATTATTACACTGAGTAGTTTGAATGTAATAGCAGGAGAACTTGATGCTTGATTTTTTTTTAAAATTATGGAGAAAGATGAAAATGGAATTGGTAGGGAAGAAAGTAACTTTTGCTGAAGCAGAAGAAGAAAGCCTGCTATTTTGGGCAAATAAGTCCTGGCAGGAAAGACTACAGGAAACTGAACGGTTAAGAAGAATGATATGGACTTATTTGCTGGGAAGCTACCCTGTGAAAATGGAGAAAGTTGGAAAAGTAATTAAATGGTCAACCAAAGAGGAATAAACCGATGTTTGATTCTAATTTTTTGGAATTCATTGAATGTTTGAATAAAAATAAAGCAGCTTATGTTTTAGTTGGTGGATATGCTGTAGTAATTAAAGGCCATAGCCGAACAACTGGTGATCTGGATTTTTTTGTAGAAAGAACAACAGAAAATGCAGCGAAAATTATACAGGCTATTAATGATTTTGGATTTGGGAGTATAGGATTTACAATAGAGGATGTTATGGATGAAAGCGGATATATACAAATGGGTAAAGAGCCATTGAGAATAGATATTTTCAGTGCATTGCCCGGAGTTGAGTTTGACGAAGTTTATAAAATGGCAGATGACTATGAATATGAAGGCGTTAAAATGAAAATCATTCATACAACCCATTTAATAAAAAATAAATTAGCAGTGGCAAGGCCTCTCAGGATATTGCCGATGTAAAAGCATTGCAAAAAATAATTAAAAAGAATAAATGAGTATCAGATTTTCAGAAGAAAAATTAAATGAGGTAAAAGAGCTCATCACGCACTACCCGGAAGGGAAGCAGAAGAGCGCTTTAATACCACTGTTGCATATAGCGCAGGATGAATTTGGCGGATGGCTTGATGTACCGACTATGGATTATGTAGCTGAGTTGCTGAACATACTGCCGATTGAGGTATATGAAGTAGCTACTTTCTACAGCATGTTTAATACAAAGCCTGTTGGTAAGCACCTGCTTGAAGTATGCCGTACAGGGCCATGTATGTTGAACGGCAGTGACCAGATAATAGATTATATAAAAGAAAAGCTTGGGATCAGTGAAGGGGAAACAACGGCTGACGGCATGTTTACTCTAAAGCCTGCAGAGTGTCTCGGTGCATGTGGATATGCGCCGATGATGCAGCTTGGTAAAACATACCGGGAACATTTGACAAAAGAGAAAATAGACCAATTAATAGATGAAGTAAGGAAGCAGGCTAAAAATTAAAGTATGGCATTTAATCTTTCGCTTGAATTTATATTATCAGGAAAGCCGAAAAGAGTAATGCAATTGCTTACGGATCCTAAACTGATAAGAAAGTGGAGCGGGGGTGAAGCGGTAGTAGAAAATAAGGTAGGTGGTAAGTTTGAAATGTTTGATGGCTGGGTGACAGGAAAAGTGCTGAAGACAGGAGAAAATGAATTGGCTTATACCTGGAAAACAAGCGACTGGCCGGAAGGAACAAAACCAACAGAAGTTCATTATTTATTGAAAGAAGACGAAGCAGGTACGAAGGTAATATTGCATCATACCGGCTTCCAGAATGAAGAAGAAATGAAAAGCCATAAAAGTGGCTGGACAGATTTTTTCTTCGACCCGATGGAAGATTTTATTTTAATGATAGATAAAAGCTAAACCCCCGACCCCTAAAGGGGAGGTATTTTGTGAAGGGAAAGTTTAAATGAAATATTTTGTAACGATATTATTGCTCTTTGTAAGTTTTGGTGTATTCGCACAAAAACAGGATACTAAAAGCCTGGAACAGGCAACAGATAACCTGGACAAGGCATTGCTGAAGAAAGATACAGTGGAATTGAAAATGTTATTGAGCAATGAACTTTCTTACGGACATTCTAACGGGTGGATAGAAAGTAAGCGGGAAGTAATAGATGACCTGTTTAATGGTAAGCTAATTTATAAGCAGATTAGCAGGCTATCACAGAATGTGAGTGTGGATGGGAATGTAGCATCGGTAAGATCGGTTGCAGACCTGGATGTAGTATTAAACGGGAAACCTGTACAACTGAAGTTGAGCATACTGCAGGTGTGGATATGGAAAAACAAAAATTGGGTCTTATTCGCAAGACAAAGTGTGAAGATATAAGATTAGTTGAATTGAAATAATTAATTGGATTCGAAAGCAGATTTTCAAAACATAAGATTTTGACTTTTGACTTTTGACTTTTGACTTTGAAAAATGGGAGTTAAATTATTATTAGAGAACGACCACATAGAAGGTATCCGTTATTACGATACCTACCGTAAGCATGGGGGGTACCGTGCGGCGGAGAAGGCATTTAAAATGGCTCCTGCCGATATAGTGGAAGAAGTGAAAAAAAGCGGCCTCCGTGGCCGTGGAGGAGCCGGTTTCCCTACGGGTCTGAAATGGAGTTTCTTAGCGAAGCCGGAAGGAGTACCACGCCACCTTGTTTGCAATGCGGACGAGTCAGAACCAGGTACTTTTAAGGATCGCTACCTGATGGAATTCATACCGCATCTGCTGATAGAAGGATTGCTGGTGAGCAGTTTCGCGCTGGGCAGTAATGCTACCTACATATATATCCGTGGTGAGTATGCCTGGATCGTTGATATACTAAACCAGGCTATTGCAGAAGCTAAAAATAATGGCTGGCTTGGGAAAAATATTTTAGGCTCCGGTTTTGATTGTGAAATATATGTGCATCGTGGAGCGGGCGCTTATATATGTGGTGAAGAAACAGCGCTTATCGAATCACTTGAAGGCAAGCGTGGTAATCCGCGTATGAAACCGCCTTTCCCGGCTATACAGGGTGTATGGATGCGCCCGACCGTGGTGAACAATGTGGAAACAATCGCGGCGATAGTGCCTATTATCAATATGGTGGTGATGCATATTCCAAGATAGGTATTGGTAAGTCAACAGGTACCAAGCTCATGTCTGCATGTGGTAATATTAATAAGCCGGGTGTTTATGAAATTGATATGACCATATCGGTTGAAGAATTTATTTTTAGTGATGAATATTGCGGAGGTATCAAAAATGGTAAGCGGTTAAAGGCCTGCATACCAGGTGGTTCTTCCGTTCCTATACTTCCGGCAAACCTGTTGCTGAAAACTGCTAAGGGCGATACGCGCCTGATGAATTACGAAAGCCTTGCTGATGGTGGTTTTGTATCAGGTAGTATGATGGGGTCAGGCGGGTTTGAAGTATTAGATGAAGACCAATGTGTTGTTCGTCACACTATGTCGCTTGCACGCTTTTACAATCACGAAAGCTGTGGGCAATGCAGCCCCTGCCGCGAAGGCACCGGCTGGATGTATAAAATACTGAAGAACTTAGAATACGGAAAAGGTAAGATGAGCGATATTGACCTGCTATGGGATATCCAACGCAAGATAGAAGGTAATACTATTTGTCCGCTGGGTGATGCTGCAGCATGGCCTGTAGCCGCTGCCATTCGCCATTTCCGTGATGAATTTGAGTGGCATGTACTAAACCCTGATGAATCGCAGAAACGTAATTATGGACTGGCGCATTATGCCGATCCTATTCATGTGGCTGCTACGGTATAAAGAAATTTTGTGAATTTTGAATTTGACATATGTCAGAACAACCGAAGTTTAAAGTAACCATTGATAACATCAGCATTGAGGTGCCTGCCGGTACTACTATTCTGAATGCAGCGCGTATGATCGGCGGAGAGGTTACTCCCCCGGCCATGTGCTACTACAGCAAGCTGAAAGACAGTGGGGGCAAATGCCGTACCTGCCTGGTAGAGGTGAGCAAGGGTTCTGAAAAAGACCCGCGCCCCATGCCCAAGCTGGTAGCAAGCTGCCGCACTACTGTGATGGATGGGATGGAAGTGAAAAATATTACTTCTGAAAAAGTACTGGATGCACGTAAAGGTGTAGTTGAATTTCTGCTTATAAACCACCCGCTTGACTGCCCGGTATGTGACCAGGCAGGGGAATGTGATCTGCAGAACCTGAGCTATGAACACGGTACCGAGGGTACACGATATGAATTCAAGCGCCGCACATTTGAGCGGGAAGATATAGGCCCGTATATTTCCCTGCACATGAACCGTTGTATCATGTGTTTCAGATGTGTATATACCGCAGACCAGCTTACCGACAAAAGGGAACATGGCATACTGGAAAGAGGCGACCATGCGCAGATAAGCACTTACCTGAATAAAGCGCTCGACCATGACTTTATAGGTAATGTAATAGATGTATGCCCCGTAGGTGCGCTTACAGATAGAACATTCCGGTTCAAAAATCGTGTATGGTTTACTAAGCCAATGGATGCCCATCGTGATTGTCCGCATTGCAAAGGGAAAGTTCGTTTATGGATGCGTGGTGAAGAGGTGTTCCGTGTTACAGCACGCAAAGACCAATGGGGTGAAGTGGAAGAGTTTATCTGTAATAAATGTCGCTTCGAGAAAAAAGAAACAAAGGATTGGGTAATAGAAGGGCCTTCTCTCATTGCCCGCAGTAGCGTTATAGCACAAGGGCATTATGTAGGTACCTTGAAAACTCCTGTGATTATTGACAAAGTGATAGGGAAGCAACCTAAATTTTTAATGAATATACATGATGTAAGTGATGTGAACAGGCCGGATGTTGATTTGTCGAAAATTGAAGGGCCTGCACATTCAGATGATTTTAAAGAAAAATAATGAGCAGGAAGGGAAAGTTAATATTAAAATTATTAGCCGGAAGATCAGACGCTAATTTTGATATTGATGAGTTAGTGAATATTCTGATTTGGTTTGCATTTGAAGAACGAAAAACGAACGGGAGTCACAGAATTTTTTCAAAAAAGGGAATTGAAGGAATTATTAACCTTCAAAAAACAAAAGATGGCAAAGCAAAAACCTATCAGGTAAAACAGGTACGTGATTTTTTAGTTAATAATAAATTGGTTAGCGATGAATAGATACGAGGTAATAATTTTTTGGAGCGATGCAGATAAAGCATTTATAGCTGAGATCCCGGAATTAAAGGGGTGTATAGCTCATGGAGAGACACAAGATGAAGTTTTGAAAGAAGTAAACAATGTTGCTAAAGAATGGTTAGTTATAGCAAAAGAGAAAGGCTGGCAAATACCTGAACCTAAAGGAAGACTGGTATTTGCATAAACGAATACACAAGGTATGGATGTAATTAGTAATGCGGTAATAAATATAAATGGATCAGACGTTGTAGTATCAACTGCGACTGCTAACATTTATGAGTATTTTGCAAAAAAGACCGACACACAGTTTGTTCCTGATTTTGTTGATGATCTCTTTATTAAATTATTTCAGATAAATTATTTAAGAGATGCGGGGGATTATTATTGCGATGAAAAAATTACCCGATCTAATTGGACGCATCATACAGCTAATACTTTTTTAAGAACATGTCAAATGCTTAATTTTTCTTGTGAATTTGAGATTGAAAATCGGCATGATGCAGCAGTAAGAGACCGGGATGGAAACGTTTATATATGTGCTGAATGGGAGTATGATACAAATTCTATTTTTAACGGAAAAGGAGAAATAAAAAAACTCTATGAAACCTGTGTAAAACATAGCTCATGTGTTCCATTATTATTTACATATAAGATCGGTGAAGATTATATAGATTTTGTAGAAAAAATTTTTAAAGAATGGAATTCGATATTAGATGATGAAAATGAGTGTAAACTATATTTACTAACTGCATTATTTCAAAAAAATGAGATTGATAAAGTGAGAGAGCTAACAGGGATAAGAACTGTTATTATTGGAAGAGGAACTATTGACCTTTGGGATGACAACACATACTAATGATACTAACTACCGAACATATCAAACAAGTCATAACGGAATTTTTTTCAAAAAAGCCGATTAAAAAAGTGTGGCTCTTTGGCTCGTATGCCCGTGGCGATGCTGATGATAACAGTGATGTGGATGTTTTAGTTGAAATAGATTATAACGCGCTTTTAGGCTTAGACTATTTTGGATGGAATGAAGAACTAGCTGATAAGCTTCATAAAAAGATTGACATTGTAAGTGCGGGTTGGGAAAATAAGCATATTAAGCCTTTTATAGATAAGGATAAATTCATTATTTATGAAAGGTAAGATTCCTGACAAAATCAGGTTAATGTATATAATAGAAAATATTGAGAAAATAGAAAAGGCAGTTAAAGGGCATACTTTCGATAGCTTTTTTGATGATGATATACTTTGATCGGCAATAATAAATTGGTTAGCAATAATTGGAGAAGCAGCAAGATATATTTCAGATGAGACTAAAGACAAGTATAAAGAAATTGAATGGAGAAAAATGACAGGGATGCGCAATGTGATGATGCATAAATATTTTGATATAGACTATGAAGCTATTTGGAAAGCAACGCTTTCTTTAAAAGACTTAAAAGTCAAAATTGAAGCAATAAATATCGACTTAAACTAAAAATTCTGACTAACTAAATTACTTTTGTGACATTATGCTGTTACTTCAAATTGATACAGCGCTTATAATAGAAAAGGTGATCCTCATTGCAGTAATACTGTTGGGATCTTTGGGTATAGCAATGTATGCTACATGGGGCGAACGTAAAGTTGCCGCCATTATGCAGGATCGTTTAGGACCTGACCGTGCGGGGCCGTTTGGCCTTTTTCAGCCACTGGCAGATGGATTAAAACTGTTTTTTAAAGAGGAGATAATTCCCGACCGCTCAACGCGGGTTATTTTCATACTCGGTCCATGCCTTGCTATGCTTACCGCTTGTATGACCAGTGCAGTTATTCCCTGGGGGCCGAATTATACTACAGCCAGCGGTCATGTGGTATCATTCCAGGTGGCAGACATCAATATTGGTATCCTCTTTATATTTGGGGTAGTAAGTCTTGGTGTATATGGTGTAATGCTTGGCGGCTGGGCTTCAAACAATAAATTTTCTTTGCTCAGCAGCATACGTGCAGCATCACAGGCCATATCTTATGAGTTGGCAATGGGCATCAGCCTCATTGCATTGCTGATGATGACCGGTTCTCTAAGCCTTCGTGAAATAGTGGCACAGCAACATGGTTTCTGGAGCGATGGTTATTTTTCATGGTACGTTTTTAAGCAACCCTTAGGCTTCCTCATTTTTCTGACTTGTGCTTTTGCAGAGTTAAACCGCGCTCCCTTCGACCTGCCGGAATGTGAAAGCGAACTTAACATGGGTTATCACCAGGAATACTCTTCCATGAAACTGGGATTCTACCTGTTTGCGGAATATATCAACATGTTCATAAGCTCTGCGATAATTGTTACTTTGTTTTTTGGCGGGTATAATTTCCCGTTCATGGACCAGGTAGCAGGTGCGGTTAACCCGTTACTATTCAGTATTATTTGTATCATGGTGCTTTTAGCTAAAGCCGTGTGTATGATTTTGTTCTTCATGTTCATCAGGTGGACGCTGCCACGCTTCCGCTATGATCAACTCATGAAATTAGGATGGAAGTCACTGATCCCGCTGGCATTAGTGAATATGTTGATAACAGGAATATTATTACTTTGGGTATTTAATAAATAGTGAAAGTGTAAAGTGAAGAAATAATAAGAGAACAATGCAAAAACTAACTAGCAGAGCCGTATTGATAGACCGCAGCCCGATGACCTTCGGGGAGCGAATCTACTTACCTTCTATCGTTAAGGGGCTTGGTATTACTTTGGGCCATATATTCAAGAAAACAGCCACTACCTGTTATCCTGAACAGAAACGCCCGTTCAGCCCGGTTTTTCGCGGGCTGCATATACTGAACCGTGATGAGAATGGGGCGGAGCGTTGTACTGCATGTGGGCTATGCGCATTGGCATGCCCCGCAGAAGCGATTACTATGGAAGCTGCAGAGCGCAAACCCGGAGAAGAGAACCTGTACCGTGAAGAAAAATATGCAGCGAGGTATGAGATAAATATGCTCCGCTGTATTTTCTGCGGTTTTTGTGAAGATGCCTGCCCTAAGGATGCAGTATATCTATCAGAAACAGTTATGCCGGCAAATTATAACCGCCAAAGTTTTATTTATAAAAAAGACGACTTGCTGATTCCTAACCCTAAAAACAAGGAAAGTAAATAGTATGGACATCTACGGTATATTATTCTGGGCGTTATCTGCAATGGCTGTAAGTTGCGCATTAGGGGTTATCCTGAGCCGCAACCCGGTGAATAGTGTAATGTTCCTGATACTTACGTTTTTTGCTATATCAGGGCATTATATTTTAATGAACGCCCAATTTCTTGCCATCGTAAATATTATAGTTTATGCCGGCGCAATAATGGTTTTATTCCTGTTTGTGATCATGCTGATGAACCTGAATGCGGACGTAGAACCGCAAAAGGGGCAGTTGGTGCAATTGGCAGGAGTGATTTCCGGAGGTGTCTTATTTCTTGTGGTATTAGCTGCTATAAAAACAGCCGCACCCCTGGCAATGGACAAAACTTCAACTGATATAGGGTTGATAACAAACCTTGGTAAAGTACTGTTTACAAAATATGTATTGCCTTTTGAAATAAGTAGTGTGCTCTTCCTGAGCGCGATGATCGGTGCTGTGGTGATTGGTAAAAAGGAAGACGCCCATAGTATTCCAAAAGGAGAATAATTTTTTTGACGATCAAATTTTTTTATGCCAATAAATTCAACACATTACCTGTTTTTAAGCCTCCTGCTGTTTTCCATTGGGATAATGGGCGTGCTGATGCGCCGTAATGCCATAATTATATTTATGTGCATAGAGCTGATGCTTAATGCTGTGAATCTGTTGCTTGTAGCTTTTTCAAAAATATATGCCGATGCTGACGCCCAGTTATTTGTGTTCTTTATTATGGTGGTTGCGGCAGCAGAAGTGGCCGTAGGGCTGGCGATAATTATTATGATGTACCGTAAGGTACACTCTGTTGACATTAATATTTTAAACAGGTTAAAACATTAAAGCCCCTTTAGGGGTTTGGGGTATGGCTCATTTAGTTTACTTAGTTCCGCTTTTCCCGTTGATCGGGTTTTTGATCAATGGTTTGTTTTGGAAAAAAATGCCTAAAACAATGGGTGGCATCATCGGATGTCTGACCATACTTGGCTCTTTCATTATTTCATTAGGAATATTCTTCGAGGTAAAAGACCCTGCTTTTCATGGTCCGGTGATCGTTCATTTATTTGATTTCATCCGGTCAGGCAAGTTATATATACCGTTCTCATTCCAGGTGGACGCGCTTTCTTCATTATTCCTGCTCATTATTACAGGCGTTGGTTTCCTGATACATGTTTACTCTACCTCTTACATGCATCATGACGAGGGTATGGTCAGGTATTTCTCCTACCTGAACCTGTTCATATTCTCTATGCTGCTCCTTGTATTGGGCGCTAATTACCTGATCATGTTCATAGGTTGGGAAGGAGTAGGATTATGTTCTTATTTGTTGATCGGTTTTTGGTTTAAGAACAGGGACTTTACCAATGCAGCTAAGAAAGCATTTGTAATGAACCGTATCGGCGACCTCGGTTTTCTTGTGGGTATGCTGCTGATATTATTTACTTTCGGCACGCTCACCTTCCAGGACTTTTTCGGCCAACTGCATAGCGGTAGCCCGATAGTGCCTGCTTCTACTTATAACTGGATCGCTCTTTGCCTCTTTATAGGAGCTACCGGTAAAAGTGCACAAATACCCCTCTACACATGGTTGCCGGATGCAATGGCAGGCCCAACCCCGGTATCCGCACTGATACATGCCGCTACGATGGTTACTGCAGGTATCTATATGATAGCGAGGAGTGGCGCATTATACAGCCTTGCTCCCATGATACTTCATGTGGTAGCGGTTATTGGTTTGGCTACGGCAATCATTGCAGCAACCATAGCTATCAAGCAATATGATATTAAGAAGGTATTGGCCTATTCTACGGTCAGCCAGTTAGGTTTCATGTTCCTCGCATTAGGTGTCGGAGCATATACCACAGCAGTGTTCCACGTTATGACACATGCGTTCTTCAAGGCGCTGTTATTTCTTGGTTCCGGTAGTGTAATACACGCAATGGGCGGTGAACAGGACATACGCAAAATGGGTGGGATTGGCAAACGCATGCGCATTACCCAGATCACTTTTCTTATAGGCTGTTTGGCAATCTCAGGTATTCCCGGTTTCTCAGGTTTCTTTTCCAAAGACGCGATACTTGCCAACGTTTTTGCGCATGACCCGATCTTATATTATCTCGGAATTGGAGCGGCGATGATGACCGCATTCTACATGTTCCGTTTATACTTCCTTACTTTCAATGGCGGTTTCCGTGGCACAGAAGAACAGCAGCATCATCTGCATGAAAGTCCTGCGGCTATCACCATTCCATTGATCGTATTGGCCATACTCTCTATCATAGGCGGATATGTAGGCCTGCCGGAAGTGATGAGCGAACATAATGCAATAGCTTCTTTCTTAAGCGCTGCTGTCACCGACTTTGGCGACCATCATCTGGCGGCTGGTACAGAATGGATGCTGATGGGTATATCGGTAACAGTTTCTGTGATTATGATTATTGTAGCTTATGCCGTAAACCGCAAGCCGGACTTTATACCTAATACAGGGCTTGCGAAAGCGCTGGAAAATAAATGGTATGTAGATGAATTGTATGATGCAATAGTGGTGAGGCCTATGGAAGCATTATCAGGATTGCTGGATAAGTATGCGGAAAGAATGGGTATTGACGGCGTTGTAAACGGCGTGGGCAAAACCGTAAAATGGGGTGGCGACCGCCTGAGATTATTACAGAGCGGACAGGTAGGCTTTTATATTTTTATTATGGTATTAGGGATAGTGATATTGTTTTCGTTAAGTTTTTTTTGGATTAAATAAACCCGGCTCCGCCGCGGCGGGGAATGCTATGGTCAAGGGCTATGGGGCAGTTGATTAATAATTGAAAGTATATTTGAAACAATTTTTTAATAAAAATATGGGGAAGCCCCTTTAGGGGTTTGGGGTAATATGATTTTAATATTTCTTATACTCATTCCGTTATTGTCAGGTATTATGTCCTTTGCTGTGAAAGGCGATGGGGCTAAAGCGCTGGCTTTGATCAGTTCCATGCTTACGCTGGTTGTTGCCGCTTATGTAAGCGGGGCAAATTATACTGCTCCCATTACTTTTTCACAACCCTGGATACCCATGTTGGGTACACAATTCAGCCTGGCCGGCGATGGTATGAGCAGCATGTTATGCCTGCTTACAGGTATAGTGGTGATGGTGGTAATGATTGTGAATGTGAATAAAGAAGTAGAAAAGCCTGGTGCTTTTTATGGATTTCTCCTTCTATCGCAAGCGGGCCTCATGGGTGTTTTCCTTGCTTATGACGCGCTTGTATTTTATGTGTTCTGGGAGCTTGCACTCGTACCCGTTTATTTCTTATGTTCCCGCTGGGGCGGCGAAAAGCGTATTCCCGTTACTTTCAAGTTCTTTGTTTACACATTTGTAGGAAGCCTTATGATGCTGGCGGGGCTTATCTATTTGTCTATATCAACGCCGGGACTCAGCAGCTATGCCTGGAATGATATTGTACGCGCAGGCGCAGCGCTGCCACCTGAAAAGCAACAATGGCTGTTCTGGCTCATCTTCATAGCCTTTGCTATCAAAATGCCGGTATTTCCATTCCACACCTGGCAGCCCGACACTTATGAGCAGTCGCCAACACCGGTAACGATTATACTTAGCGCGCTGATGGTTAAGATGGGTATGTATGCGGTATTGCGCTGGTTGCTGCCCGTATTGCCTGAAGGTGTAGCGTATTGGTCTGATACAGTAATGGTGCTTTGTGTTATCGGTATTGTTTATGCTTCCTGCATCGCTATTGTACAAACAGACATCAAGCGTCTTATCGCGTATTCTTCCATAGCGCACATGGGGCTGATGTGTGCAGCAGCTTTCACACATTCAAGGGTAGGTACGCACGGCATCATGGTGCAGATGTTCAACCACGGTATCAATATTACCGGGATGTGGATAGTGGTGAGCATGATAGAGAACCGCTGGGGCACACGCGATATGACAAAACTGGGTGGCATGGCAACCGCTGCGCCAAAGATGGCTATTGCACTGGTGGTTATATCCCTTGCAAGCGTTGGGTTACCACTGTTGAATGGCTTTGCAGGCGAGTTCATGTTGTTCAATGGGTTGTTCTCCGGCAGTGAGTCTAATCATGTTACCATTATGGTAGTTGCAGGGTTAGGTATTATTCTTGGTGCGGTTTATACTTTGAATATGGTACAGAAAACTGTTTATGGTAATGTAAAAAGTATGGTAGCGGTTAAGGATTTGAGCGTAAATGAGTATGTAGGTGTGGCGATCATTATCTGCCTGATCGTTTTCCTCGGCGTTTATCCACAACCATTATTGGATCTGACGTCAGGTATTGCGGGAGTATTAACCCCCGGCCCCTAAAGGGGGGTACAATGATCAAGATCATTGAGCTGTTTGTTAATAATTGAAAAGTATTAAAATGATAAATTTTCTTAACAATATTAAAAGCCCCTTTAGGGGTTTGGGGTTTTAAAAACATGGGGAAGCTCCTTTAGGGGTTTGGGGTATATGAAGGCAATTATTGCTACAACGATTTTTGGTATAATAATGATGTTTGCCGGTTTTATGGTGAACAACAGGAAAACTGCTGCCACCCTTGCTGTGGCGCTTTTCGCGGCGCTGTTAGGTGTAAATATATGGGACCTTACCACTACATCATCAAATGCCCCGGAGTATTTTTACAGCAATATGCTGCGTGTAGAGCATTATTCTTTATGGTTTAATACGCTAATGACCGGTTGCTCATTGCTCTATGTTTTATTAATGAGTAAAGAGATACAAAAAGTAGGCACACACGTTGCGGAGTATTTTGCACTTATTTTCTTTATTCTTTGCGGAGTGTACTTGCTTTCCTCTTATAACAATATGCTGATGCTGTTTATCGGTATAGAAATACTCTCTATCCCCCAGTATATACTTGCCGGCAGCGACAAGCGTAACCTGAAAAGCAGTGAAGCCTCACTCAAATATTTCCTGATGGGAGCTTTCTCTACCGGGATATTATTAATGGGTATTACCTTGTTGTACGGGGCATCGCGCACCTTTAACATCATGGAAATGGTGGGTGTGCTGCATAGCGAAGCATTAAATCCGCTTGCGCTCGCAGGTATTTTGTTCATCATGATTGCGCTGTCGTTCAAGGTTTCCGCCGCTCCTATGCACATGTGGACTCCGGATGTATATGATGGTTCGCCGACGGCATTTACCGCCTATATGGCCACTGTGGTAAAAGCATCTGCATTTTTCGCTTTTCTACGCCTCTTTCAGGTGTCTTTCAACAGTCTCAGTGAGCATTGGACCATTATACTGGCTGTCATTACGGCTGCTACCTTACTAATAGGTAATGTGACTGCTGTTTTCCAGCAGAGTGTGAAGCGTATGCTCGCTTATTCATCCATAGCGCAGGCGGGCTTTATGTTATTTGCAGTGCTTGCAGTAAATGAAACCGCAAGGAAAGAACTCACCATCTATCAGGGTATTTTCATTTATGCGGTAGCATACAGTGTGGCTACCATTGGCATATTTTCCGTATTGGTAAAGCTGAAAGATTATACCTACGACGGCTTTAACGGCCTTGCGAAAAAGGAGCCTGTGCTTGCATTTGTAGCCGCTATATTCCTCTTTTCTCTTGCCGGTATCCCATTGACCGGCGGATTTATGGCGAAGTATTATGTGCTGCTGGCAGTAGTGCAGCAGGGGCATTTGCTGTGGCTGGTGATATTCGCATTGCTGATGGCGGCCATTAGTGTTTACTACTACTTCCGGGTCATCATTGCCATGTACTTTAAGCAAGGTACGCCTGAGCTGACCTCACCGGTAACTGCCGGCGATAAATTTATGCTTATTGTTACCTGCCTGTTGGTGCTGTTGCTCGGCATATTTCCGCAGTTGTTTTTGAACAATATTTAATAATGGTAAACCAATGAAAACATTTCCGCGGATATTTACTTTGCGCCTGATCTGCTGCTCAAAGACAAACCCGGGATCTGGCAGCCGGAAAGAAGCATATATTGGGTAGATAATTACATATAGGCTACTTTTGTACCGGTGAACGACTTTTCTTCTGAAATATTTTTTAAGACTGCACGGAGTGGCGGAAGCGGCGGCCAAAACGTGAACAAGGTGGAGACCATGGCGGAAGCCTTATGGCTGGTAGCAGGGTCGCGCTTCTTTACAGATGAACAAAAAGCCCTGATACAGGAAAAACTGGCGAATAAAATAAATAAGGAAGGTTACCTGGCAGTAAAGTGCAGTGAAACCCGCTCACAATTAGAGAATAAACTGATAGCGCAACATAAAATGGAGGAGCTTGTAGCCAAAAGCCTCATAAAGCCTAAAAAAAGAAAGCGTACCAAACCATCAAAGGCCGCTATTGAAAAACGACTGGAAAGCAAGAAAAAGGAATCCCGGAAAAAAGAACTGAGAAAACTCCCGAAGGATATTTGACCCTTTACTTATTCATCGTAGCCAAAAACTCCTCATTGTTTCTTGTACCCTTCATTTGCTGTAGCAGGAAGTGCATAGCCTCGTCTGTATTCATATCGGCGATATGATTGCGGAGCAGCCACATTTTATTCTGCACATCTTTATCCATCAGCAGGTCGTCGCGTCGGGTGGACGAAGAAGTAATATCTATTGCAGGATAGATGCGCTTGTTGGCAAGTTTGCGGTCGAGTTGCAGTTCCATGTTGCCGGTACCCTTGAATTCTTCAAAGATCACCTCATCCATTTTAGAACCGGTATCAATAAGCGCTGTAGCAAGAATAGTAAGCGAGCCGCCATTTTCTATTTTACGCGCGGCGCCAAAGAATTGTTTTGGCTTCTGCATGGCGTTTGCTTCCACACCGCCGCTCAGCACTTTACCGCTTGCGGGGGCTACTGTATTATGTGCACGGGCTAGGCGGGTAATGGAATCAAGCAGTATTACCACATCATGCCCTACTTCCACCAGGCGTTTTGCTTTTTGCAAGGCTATGGTGGATACTTTTACGTGTTTATCGGCAGGCTCATCAAATGTTGATGCGATCACTTCAGCGTGTACGCTGCGTTGCATATCGGTAACTTCTTCCGGGCGCTCATCTACCAGCACGATCATCAGGTAACATTCGGGGTGGTTTAGCGCGATTGCGTTGGCTACTTCTTTCAGCAGCATGGTCTTACCCGTTTTTGGCTGCGCCACTATAAGGCCGCGTTGTCCCTTGCCTATAGGCGTGAACAGGTCCATGATGCGGGTGCTGTAATTGCTGCCTGTGGTGGTAAGGCTTAGTTTTTCATAAGGGAAAAGCGGGGTCAGGTAATCGAATGGCACACGGTCGCGAATCTCATCGGGCAGCCTGCCATTGATGGTCTCTACCTTCAGCAGTGCAAAATATTTTTCGCCTTCCTTGGGAGGGCGGACATTGCCTTTTACAGTATCTCCTGTTTTAAGGCCGAAAAGTTTTATCTGTGAAGGGGATACATAAATATCATCGGGTGAGCTTAGATAGTTGTAATCGCTGCTGCGCAAAAATCCATAACCATCAGGCATCATTTCCAGTACCCCTTCACTGGCAACCACTCCTTCAAACTCCAGGTTGAAGTTGGTTTGCCTTTCCTCGCGGCGTGGCCTGTTAAATGGCTGGTGTGGCGTATGTTGAGGTTTTTCAGTTTCCTGGTCAGTAGATTGTTGTGGTGGCTGAAATTCGGGCGATTCCGCAGAAGGCATAGTAATCCCGTTATTTTCTTCAGCTTGTGTATTTGCAACGGGAACACTTACTTTTTCAGCATGCGCCACAGGTTCATTTCTAAACAATGACGCCGGGCGGTCTAATGGCGCTGCGGGTTCCGGAAGGGAATCAGGAGCAAACTCTTCTTTAGGTTTACGTGCGCGGCGTTTTTTATCTCCGCCATCACCTTCTGTAATATCGGTAGTGGCTTCTGTTGAATCTTCTTTGGGTTTGCGGCCACGCTTTTTCTTAGGTTCTTCCTCTGCAGGTTGTCCGCTAACTGCCGCTTGCTGGTCGAGTATCTTATAGACCAGGGTTTGTTTATCAAATGAACGGGCGTTCTGTATTTTCAACTCGTCTGCTACATCTATAAGCTCAGGGATGAGCATATCATTTAACTGCAAAATGTCGTAAGGCATGCTTGTATTTTTTCTGAATAATAATTTTTATTAAATAATAAGGTTTATCGTTAAATTTCTATGATCTCTTTTGTAATTCAAAGGGAATTTTCAGATAAACTGAATGAAAGGCTGGAACAAATACTGTTTCCTTGGTGCAAGTTTACAACTGTTTTTGTTAATAAAGAAAAAAATATTTACTTTTTATAGGATTTTATAAAAGATAGTGCCATTAGGCCGATAGTTTCAGTGATCGGAGTATATGAAAAACCGGGGAAAGCCTTCAGCAACTTACTATTATTATAATAAGACTTAGTATTTGCATTAATAGCCGTTTCTCTTGTAATTAGTGTTTTTTTGCCAAAAAGGGCGCCCTGTAACCTGCTTAGCCGCCAGGCAATGCCTGTCATAAAGGAATTAGCAGGGTAACGGGGTGGTTTTTTACCAAGTGTATTGGCCATAAGGGTAAAAATTTCCCTGTAGGTAAAATTTCCGCTACTGACAATAAAACGCCGGCTATTTATCTCTGACCCCATAAGCATTGCCATTATTTTTACCACATCTTCCGCATCCGCCCATGCACATCCGCCCCCCGAATAAAATGGGAACTCCCGGTAAACCATTTTCATCAGTTGTGCCGAAAGGTCGTGACCGGTAGTTTTACCTAATATAATGCCGGGATTCACAATAACGGCATTAAGGCCTTCGCCTATTCCCCGCCATACCTCCGTTTCCGCCAGGTATTTGCTGACACCATAAACGGAGTTATACTTGCTTTCCGCCCATTCTTCTTCTTCGGTTATTTCTTTTTCCGCATCTCCCGACCTGCCCAACGCCGCTACCGAGCTTACATATACCATCTTGCGAATACCTTGCTGCAGCGCCTGGTTCACGATATTTGCTGTGCTTTCCGGGTTAAAATGCAGCATTTCATCCTGCTTCCGGGGATCAAATGATACAATACCGGCGCAATGATATATGTCTGTGATTCCAATCATTGCCTCCTCTACAGCAAAGACATCCAGCAGATCGCAACATACCCATTCTGTACCAGCCAGGTTTTTAAGCTCGCCGGCAGGCTCATGTTTATGATATATTGCACGTATGCTTACTCCATGCGCCGATAAATACCGCACCAGATGCTGACCCAGAAAACCACTTGCGCCTGTAATGAGAACCATTGGCTTATTTAAAGAGATTGAAACTGCCTCAAAAACCGTACATCATTTTGTGAATACAACCGCAGATCATTGACCTGGAATTTTATTTGGGTGATGCGCTCCACACCCATACCGAATGCAAAACCTGTGTAAACATCAGGGTCTATCCCGAAATTGCGCAGCATATTGGGATGCACCATGCCGCAGCCCAATATCTCCACCCACCCGGTATGCTTGCATAGATTGCACCCTGTGCCGCCACATACGGTACAGGATATATCCATCTCCGCGCTGGGTTCGGTAAAAGGAAAGTAGGACGGGCGAAAACGAACTTTTGTGTCGGCGCCAAATAGTTCAGTAACAAAATAGTACAGGGTCTGTTTCAGGTCGGCAAATGATACGTCTTTGTCCACATACAATCCTTCGCATTGGTGAAAGAAACAATGGGCGCGTGCCGATATTGTTTCATTGCGGTAAACCCTGCCCGGGCAGATAACACGTACCGGCAATGGCTGTGTTTCTAATATCCGCGCCTGTACGGATGATGTATGCGTACGCAGCACCCATTCAGGATTGCGGGATACATAAAAGGTATCCTGCATATCGCGGGCGGGGTGATGTTCGGGCATGTTGAGCGAAGTAAAGTTGTGCCAGTCGTCCTCTATCTCCGGTCCTGTGGCAACACTAAAGCCTATCTTTTCAAATATGGAAACGATCCCGTTCTCAACAATACGCAGAGGGTGGCGGGTTCCGGCAGGTAAGGGTGTGCCGGGTAAAGTTATGTCAACAGCAGGGCCTTTATTTGCCCCACTCAGCAGCAAGCCTTTAAATGACTCGTATTTTTCTTCAGCAAGTTGTTTAAAAGCATTAAGCATCTGCCCCGCTTCCTTCCGATGGTCTGCCGGCACATTTTTCATTTCAGCAGATAACTGTTTTACAATGCCCTTTGTGCCAAGAAAACGAATCCGGTAATTTTCCAATTCCCCAGCGTCAGCCGTGCTGAATTGTTTTATTTCCTGCTCATGTATTTGTATTTGTTCCTGTAAGGATGGCATATTGCGGCAAAGATATTCTGTAAATTCAAAAGTAAAACTAAAAAATATAGTTCCATTGCCATTTTAACGTGAGTGCGGTAGCTAAACAATTGTATTTCATATAATTGTGTTGTGTTTATTGGGTTCAGATTTGACAACTTTGGCAAAGTTGTCAAATCTTATGGAATGACACATCTCACATGCGTTGCACACTTTATTCTATCTATACTTCGCAAGTGATAAAAAAAGTGATTTTTTACACTACACCCCTGCCTACCGGCAGGCAGGTTTGCGCCTTGATTTTTTTATCCATTACGGCGGATTATCAAACAATTATTTTGCGCCTTTGCGCGAAACTTTTATTCACTAATTTATCCCTTGTGCTGTATAATAAGAATTTAAAATCTCGGGCAGACTTTGGGTCCGTCATTATCGTTAGAATAGCTGCCGCTAATAAAGAGTGACATTTCAAATCCTCCCGACATATTACTTGCCTCTTTGAGGGAAGATACATTGATATCATAACTTACGCCCAAAGACATCTTCTTGTTTTTTAATTTTACCACGGGAATTATGGCATCGCCATAACGATAAAAAACACCGCAGGAAATCACAAATAAATCCTGGAAACCCTCTTTGGCCGCTGTGAAGTTAAATATGCCGCCGAATATTGCTTCTGTATAGGCGCCCTCTAATGCATAGTTGCCCTGTATCATGAAATTCAGATTATCGGTAAAATTACAACTCATACCAAGATTCCCATTCCAGCGTATTTCTTCTGTAAGGTTGGGTATCTGGTAGTAAGAAAATTTGGGTTGGTTAAAATGATAACCCGATACCCCGATCACGTAAGTAACTTTGTTATCCTCCCCGCTGCTTGTATTGAAATTTATACCGGCCCCGGCGTCAAGGGCGGTCAATTTGGAATTTGGCAACGCTTCAAGTATCGGATTGTTGGGGTCGAAATGGCCGTTTTGATACTGGTTATTAAAAGTGGCTTTGGAACCGTCAAAACTATATTGCAGGTATCCCCCTGTAAAACCAACAGACAAATAAGTATTATGGTCGGGGTTTAATGATTTGTTGTAATTGAGGGCAAGATAAATAGCGGTTATTTTCTGATCTATGTTGCCTGCTTCATCGGCATAACCAAGCAAGCCAAAACTAAAAAAATCTTTATTCCTGGCGCTCACCGGTACATGTGTTTCTGCGCTTATCAGCCCTGTCTGGAATGGATTAGCGATGCTGCTCCACTGGTTGCGGTAATACGCGCCAAATTTATAATCATCGGCAAATACCCCTGTAAGCGCGGGGTTGCGCAGTATGGATGTTTCGTAAAACTGTGAAAAATGTATGTCGGCCTGCGCATGAACAAAAACAGGTGATGCCAATAGGCAAAGACATAAACAACCTGCGGCTAAGCGGCTGTTTGTGTTTTTGGCTACCGGGTTTTTATATAAATTGTTCATACAACTCTTTTTTTCGGCTATTGATAACCGGGGAAATCGCCCTACCGGATAATCGTTACGCTGCCTTTTAAAAATATGGGTTCTCCTGTTTCACATATAGCGTCTATAACATAAACATATACATCCGGCCTCGGAGGCATATTCCCATAACTGCCGTTCCAGGCATTCGATGCGTCATTTATCTGGATATTAGACCGCTCAAATAGCAACTCGCCCCAACGATTATAAATTCGGAATGACTTTATGAGATCAACACCGGTGCCTCGTGGATAGAACACGTCGTTTTCACCGTTGCCGTTTGGCGTAAAGGTATTAGGAATGAATACCTGGCTGGTGTTGCAAAACAAATGAATAGTAACCGAATCTGAGCTTTTGCAATCATGCCACGTAGCCACCTCTACCGTATAGGTTGTTGTTACAGACATACTGGCAACCGGGTTGCTGCAGTTTACACAACTCAGCGTGGTTGCCGGCGACCAGGTATAGGTGATGATATAAGTACCGGTTGCCTGCAATTGTGCGATTGAGCCGGCAAGGAGCGTTTGGTCAGGGCCTGCATCAACTGTAGGTAATGGATAAATACTAATAGTAACATAGTTAGTATCGGGAGTGCAGCGGCCCAACTGCGCTATGACTGTGTAAGTAGTAGTGCCCTGGGGATTGGCAGTCGGGTCGGCAATATGATTATTATTGAGGCCGGTATTCGGCAGCCATGTAAAATAGGTAGCCCCGGAATCGTGAAGCGTCACTGGTGTACCTTTGCAGACAGCCGTATCGCCATACGCTATACTTGTAGTTTTGGTTCTCATAAATACAGTTACCGTATCTGTCCCAATACAGCCATACATATCCGTTCCGGCAACTGTATAAGTAGTTATGACCACCGGCCCCACGTGTGTTGGGTTGCAGGCGGTACAGCCAAGCGTGCCCGGCGGACTCCATATATAGGTTACACCGCCATAACCGTAAAGTGTAGCCGTATCTCCCACACATATAGTAGTATCAGCGCTGGCAGTTATCACAGGAAGCGGGTGTATTACCACATCCCCGGTTTTGGTGGCGGTACAACCCCATGCGTCTGTTGCCGTCAGTGTAACGGAATAAGTTCCCACTGCATTGTACAAATAGGTTGGATTAACTATCGTGCTCGTAGCCCCACCGCTAAACGACCATAAATAGCTTGTTACCGTTGACCAATAACTCGTTGAGTTATTGATGAAATTAACGGTTTCGTTTAGGCATGCAGGCCCTGTAGTAAACGCTACTGTTACCGCATCAACTTTTATTGTATCAATACCAATGCTTGAATTTTGGCACCCTGTATTATCACTTAGTATCAGCTTGGGCAAATAACCTCCCGGTATGGTATAGGTATGTCCTGTAGTTCCGGTAGGTGTAGAAGCGGTACTGCCATCGCCAAAATCCCAGGTAATACTCGGCACATTGGAGAGGGTAGCGCTGAAGTAAACAGTTAGAGGCGCGCAACCTGTATCCGGTGTATAAGTGAAGGCCCCCGCATAACCATATATATTCACATGATGAATAGCTGTGTCTTTGCAACCATAAGCATTAGTTACGATCAGCGTTACTATATAGTTACCGGGTGTTATATACAGATCGCTTGCATTGAAATTGATGGAAGAACTGCCATCACCGAATGTCCAGTGATAAGAGGTCGCCCCCGTACTCAAATTAGTGAACACTTCTGACAGAGGAGCGCAAATGGAAAATGTATCGCTCTCCGCAAATGCCGCCACCGGTTTCGTAACGTGTATATAGTTTACAAGCGTTACCGTATCCGGGCATCCATGGGAATCTGTAACAATGAGTGTAACTGAGTAATTGCCCGCAGCAGTATAAATATGTGTGGGCGAAGCAAGAACAGATGTACCTCCATCCCCAAACATCCACGATGAACTGACTATACCCGAAGAGGTGTTTATAAAATTAACGGTATTTCCGGCACAGGGGTAGGTGGGGACAGCATAGAAAGTACCCACAGGCTGGTATGTATTTATCACACCGGTAGCCGTATCCGTGCAACCATAATTATCAGTAACTATTTCTGTAACATTGAACGTACCTGGTACAATATAGGTATGGGCGGTGGTGGTCGTTGTTATAGAAGTACTTACACCATCCCCGAAAGCCCATGCAAAACCGGTAAGTGTTGTTCCGGCTACATCGGTAGTATGATCTGTGAAATTTACAGCAAGATTCACACACCCTGATGTAGGCGATTCCGTAAAGTTAGCTGCAGGCTTGGCTACCAGTATGTAATTATTCCTTGTAAACGTGTCTGTGCAACCGTGAATGTCTGTGATAATTAACATGATGGTATGCAGGCCCGTTACATTAAAAGTATGTGTGAACACCATACCGGTACCTATAAACCCTCCATTGTCGTACCAGGAATAACTGACCGCGCTATCTCCTGTGACTGTAGGAGTGAAAACCACCGATCCATACTTGCATATAGCTGTAGAACTGGCTGTGAACGTTATTGTAGGATGAATGAGATTTATTAATAGCGTAGTTGTATCCCTGCAACCGCTTGCCGAATTGTATGTGGTCAGCGTGACGGTATAGGTGGTGAGCGCAGGAAAAATGTGAGTTGGATTATTAAGTGTGGAAGTAGTCCCATCGCCGAATATCCATAAATGGCTGTTATCTCCCAGTGAACTATCTCCGAAAATAACTTCATTGGCAGGAGTACAAGCGTATGTTGCATTTATTATTGCCTTGGGCGAATCTACGGTAATGTAATTCACCCTGATCATTGTATCAGGGCAGCCATTATTATAGGCAATAAGTGTGTCCGTATAAACACCGGGTAATGGGTAAGTATAGGTTGGATTTGTAGTTGTGCTGGTGGAGCCATCGCCAAAAAGCCATAAATAGTTTGTGGCCCCGGTACTCGTATTAGTAAATACGACTGGATGCCCATAGCAAACAGTTGTAGGTGTGGCAGTGAAAGAAGCCACGGGGTGAATACCCACCAGCACCGGGAGCACCGCCATAGCCGTGCAGCCATTTGCGGTAACTATATTTACGGTACAGGTATAGGTCCCGGGGGTGGTATAAGTATGCGATATGGACACGCCACCTGAAACGATGGGTGAGCCATCGCCGAAATTCCATTGATACGATGATATACTATATGGGTACGCTCCGGCAACAGGACAGGTAGTCCAAATATAACAACGGAAAAGAACAGTAAGAGGTACACAACCGGAAGGAATACTATCATGGTTTATTTTTATAATCAGGTTATAAATGTCATAAACATGCGTTATCGTATCAATACAACCACTGCTGTTGGTAACTATCATTTTTACAGTATCAGCGCCGCAACTTGAATATGTATGAGTGGTGGTTGTACCGCTACCTGTTGCGCCATCGCCAAACATCCATGTAACACTGGAACCGGCAGGAACAGTGCCGGTAAATGTTGCTGTAACCGGGGCGGGGCAGGCTGCTGCCGGTGATATGGTAAAGCTCGCTATAGCAGCCGGTAAAATGGTTATCGTATGGGTGATGGTATCATGGCAGGAACCATTTGAAACAATTAGTGTTACTGTATAAGTACCGGCGGTGGTATAAGTGTGCGTACCAACAGACGAAGTACCTCCGTCTCCAAAATTCCAACTGCTCGATGTATATCCGCTGCCTGTATTCGTAAAGGTTACAGAAGAATTTACACATGCGGTGGCAGGCCATGTAAAAGCTGCTGTTATAGACCCTACAACTATATATGCCGGTATAGTCAGGCTATCCGTGCATCCATCACCATCTGTTTCAACAAGTTTAACCGTGTAGGTACCGGAGGCGGTATAAGTATGCGACGGGGAAGTGCCTGTACCGGTAGTGCCATCTCCGAACGACCAGGTGCAACTATATGGACCGGTTCCGGAACTGGTATTTGTAAAAACCACGGTCCCGGGAGATTTACAAACATAAGTTGGGCTGGCGGTAAACCCGGGAACAGATGGAGTAAACACATGTATATAAGCAACTTTTGTCAGCGAACTGACACACCCCTGGCTATTTGTGACTGATAAGGTGATATTATAGTAACCCGGCCCTGGGAAAGTGTGCGTTGGAGATGCAGCAGTGCTGGAGGTCCCATCTCCGAAATTCCACTGATACGTTACCGGCCCGGCAACACCTGATGATGAAGTACTGGTGAAAGTTATGGCTACCCCGGGGCACACCGCAGTATCATTTGCCGTAAAACTTACTGTTGGCGTAGGATACACCGTTATGATAACTGTAGCCACAGAAGCAGAAGATCCATTGGATGCAGTAAGTGTTACCGTATAAGTACCCACAGAAGAATAGCTGGTTGAAGGATTTGTTAGACCGGTAAGCGGTGTCCCGTTACCTAAGTTCCACGAATAACTCGTAGCCCCTGTAGAAGTATTGGTAAAATGCACTACTAATGGCGAGCAACCCGATATATAATCTTCAGTAAAACTTGCAGTTTGTCCGCTAACAGAATAACCTGAGATAAAGAACAAAAATAACACTAAGGCAATATGCGTAAATAGCTTCATAGGTTCATACATTACAAAGTGGGAATTATTAAAACTACGATATTTTTGGTATAAAAAAACTTTTAAGACATATAACTTAAAAATAATCACAAAATAATTATTATTAATAAAATTATTTGCCTCGTTATTCCAATTCAATGTTTTGTTTTTATAACAGTATATAAAAATAGTTTACAATGAATTTAATATTATATATCATGTTAAGAACATTTTTTTATAATACCCAACTATTTCTTT
>JBIOGX010000001.1:0-32519 GCA_044448445.1 Chitinophagales bacterium | reverse complement strand
CCAATTATCAGCAGGTATGGGATCATTTGGCATAAATTCTTTAGGAGAGCAGCCCATTTCGTAAGCTAGTTTATTGAGATGATTTAAATTGTATTTGCTTGGATGATTTTGACTTTCAACCTGCCCTATAAAGCCTTTAGTTGTATTTAATATTGCAGCAATGTATTCTTGAGAAAAACCTTTTTGACGACGCATTTCTGTTACTTTTTCGATAACAGCAATTTCAAACTTTGTTTTTCCCACAGAAGGCATGGCTGCTAAGAAATAAAAAGATAATTTTTAAATTCTTAGCAATTACTAAGATTTTTTATATCTTAGCATTTATTAAACCGTAATTTTATGTAACAAACTATTGAAATGAAAACGTTTTTTACTTCTCTCTTTATTCTTTTTTCTTGTGCTACAAGTATATATGCGCAGGAGCCTACCATGCTTTCTTTAAAAGGTTATGGTGGAAATGGTGATGACCAGGTAGCAACTCATGTTATCAAAACTCAGGATGGAGGATTTATAATACAGGTAGGATCAAACTCTACGGTAGGTACCGGGAACATAGATTCCTTTTGCATTTTGAGTGGGTATAGGTCTATTTTTTTAAAGTACAATGCAGATGCCAGTGTACTTGAATGGTCTAAATGTTACGGTAACGGTGGCGATAGTGCTTTTATGTATATGTTTCCCGCTAATGATGGCGGTCTTGTTTTAGGTGGTGAATTTATTCATGGCATTTCTGGAGGTTTTCTGATATGTAAAGAAGATGTGCTTGGGAATGTTGTTTGGAGTCATAATTACAGCAAGGGAAATGGTGGCGGTTTAAGCGATATGATCTCAACTGATGATGGGGGATTCATAATGGCAGGATTATCTAATCGTACAGATACAAATGTACTCATTCACTATGGCAGTTTGGGACATGATGATATTTGGGTGTTAAAGGTGGATAGTAACGGTAATAAAGTATGGAGCATTGTTGTAGGTGGTACTTATGATGAAGCGGTTTTTTCTGTTATCCCAGGGCCGGCAGGAGGGTGCTACATTTTTGGTAGTACTAATTCTGATGATTATGATTGTACCGGTTATCACGGCAGTGTACCGGGAGGGCCAGCAGGCCCAGATGCCTATCTTGCAAGGCTGGATAGTAATGGCAATATTTTATGGCACCACGATTTGGGCGGAAGCGCTTATGATGGAGAAAATGGATGGGGAACAGCAGATGGTAAGGGAGGTGTGCTGTTAGCTAACAGTAGCAATTCTACCGATGGAGATGTGCATCATAATACCGGAAATTATGATTACTGGGTTTTGGAAGTGGATAGCAGTAATAATATTTTATGGGACAATAGTTATGGTGGAGGCGGTAACCCATACCCTATGTCTATTTGTAAAGCTACAGATGGAAGCATCTGGATAAACGGCTTATCTAATGGGCAAGGCGGGGAGATAGATACTGTTTATGATGTACTGAATGGTGATGCTTGGTTAGTTCATGCGGACAGCGCAGGTAATTTCTTAAATGCAAAAGTGCTTGGGAGTTTGGGATATGATAAGGGTACAATGGTTTACTCATTATCAAATGGTTTTGTTATGGCGGGAGGTTTTTACAGTGAAAACAACGGCTCTTTTTCTTCGCTTATGTCTTATGGTTCTTTTCCTTCAGTTGACGCTTTTCTTGCTGTTTTTGCACCATGGGCAACTGCCGTAAATAATATAGAAAAGCAAAAAGGTAATGTTGTTATGTTTCCAAATCCTGCGGATGAACTATTGACTATAGAAGTTACCAATGAGCAATATGAGTACAATCTTATTATCAATGATTTATTGGGTAGGGAAATTTTTGCTGGGAAAATACCTTTAAACAAAAAAGGAATAACGATCAATGTGAGCGGCTGGGCTAAGGGAGTATATTATGTGCAAGTGGTAAGTGATGGTGGTTACAGAATTACTGAAAAAATATTGATACAATAAGACCTCACCCTGCTCCGAAGGAGAGGTGGAGTTGTGTAGGTACGAAACATTTTTACAATAACAGTAAAATAGAAATTTTCTAAATCACACACTATATGAAAAAGATAGCACTTTTATGCCTGCTAATGAATGTGGGCATACTCCATGCGCAAACTTTAGTTGATTCGGCGCTAAGATACAACATGCCTGCAATGACTTACCCGCAGGCAGTTCTGGCCAAGCAACAGCAATTACGAGCCGCCCACCCAACTGATACTTCGGAGGGAAGCGAGGTAAACGAATTTACACGCAGGGCATCTTTTATGGCAAAATATTTTTGCGGTAACGCACCTGCCGATTCAGAAGCGTGGCTGCCTGCCGCCAGAACCACGATGAGCGTTATCATGCAGCCTGACGCCTACTGCATAGGCGGCGGGGGCAACTGGAAATGCCTGGGGCCCTTTAATAATAATTATGGCGGCTACGAAAACCAGGGTAGGGCTAATAGTGTTTGGGTATGCCCCACAGATACCAATTATATACTTGCTGCAACGTATGGCGGGCTGTGGAAAAGCAGGAACGGCGGGCTGACATGGCATAATATCAGCGATGGCATCAGTGTGGGTTATACCGGCAATCAAATACCGGGTACTATGGGTATGGTAAGCCTTGCCGTTGATCCCCTCAACAGTAACAATATTTACGTTTACCTCGCAGACTGGAGTGGAATGGGCATAGGCGCTGCTTATTCCAATGATAGCGGTGATCATTGGTATTTTGATGCCGCGTTTAATAGTCTTGCGGGCTTTTCGTATTTCACCGGCCAACCTCATTTGAAAATGATGTATATGCCTGGCACTGAAAAATTATTTGCTTATTTAAGTGACTCCACGGGTCAAAAGAGTACTATTTTAGTGAAGCCAAACTCATCGGCTGCATGGCAAAATATTACACCCACGCTGGGTATTGATAGCCTGATTTCAGATATGGAGTTTACTATAGCAAGCCCGGGTAAAGTTGTTTTTAGTACCAATGCCGCAGATGATACTGCCCACCTTTGGACTTATGATACCGCAACTACAGCCTGGACGAATTTAAATGTCACCATGCCCGCTGCCGGGGATATAATAACCGGTATTGACGATATTTCCCTGTCTGCGACAGATACAGTATATATGTTTGCAGAAGTAAAGAATGAACATCAACATCTAATAAAAACACCTCTTTCCCCTGCTAATATATCAGTAATAAGCAATAATGTATTTTGGTTTATGTCCGGGACAGATACGGTATCCTGGAGTATGCAGTACTTAGTTGTAAATCCGGTAAATCCACAAATTATGTATTGTACGCTACACAATGGTGGTGAAAATTTTTATCAATCAGTAAACGGAGGCACTGATTTTCAGTATTATGGCGGCACCGGTGGCATACAGGGAAGCACTCATGCTGATGCAAGGTATATCACGTTATATGCTCCAACTACCTCAACAAATGGGATCAATGATGTGCTATATGGGGCAACAGATGGAGGCGTGGTAAAAAAGAGATACGGTAATCCAAACTTTGAAAGCATTACAGGAGATAGCCTGTGCATTACCCAATTTTTTGGCATGAGCAATATGGAAGGTGAAGATGACCTGATGATGGGTGGGGCGCAGGATAATGGCGCGTTTACCTACAGGAAGAACAGGCCTTCTCAATGGAATAGTGTTTTTTCGAGTGATAGCCAAATCCCAATATTTGCAGGGAATGGAGTAAAGAAAGGAATTTATGAATATATAGAGCCCGGAAGTCCATCATCACCGGAATTTCAATTAGGTGGAATTGACTTTTCTACAAGTACTGATACGTATTTTGGGGTTAATGACCCGGGCGATACATGCAATGAAGCTTACTGGAGCAACCTAAACAATAATATCCGTCCCTGGTACGTGGACAAAAACAATAACCTGTATATAGGTGAGCGGACGGTATGGAAATCAACCGATTTCGGTGTTACGTGGAATGATTTATTTGGTACTCGTAGTAATGACCCAATTAATATGAGTAATTGCCCCAAAGTAAATTCTATATGTATTGCTGAACCAGATACTGACATGGTATATGTGGCTTACCGCGATATGGCATACGGTGGTCCTACTACTAATCCGAAACTATTTCTTACCTCTCAGGCAACTTCATCAAATCCGAACTGGACAAATATAACGCCAAGTCAAGTTCAATGGTGGCCGATAGAAAATATAGAAACAGACCCACAGCAGCCAGGTAGAATATGGGTGGCGCTTGGCGGCGCTGACTGGGGGCATTTTAAAGATTCCGCTCAATACAGGCATAACCGTTTATTATATTCGCCAAATTACGGTCAAAACTGGTGTGATGTATCGCGCGGCCTGCCACCACTTGCTGTAAATAAAATAAAGTACAGGCATGGCAGCAACGACCAGCTTTACTGTGCCACTGCTTTAGGTGTTTATTATTGTGATTTCAGCACATTTAACCCTGCAGATACTCCTTTTTACGGTATTACATGGGAATGTTTTAATGATGGATTGCCTGCATGCAATATAACCGATATGGAGTTTAATTATTGTGCAAAAAAATTGCGGGTATCCACTTTTGGGCGGGGTATATGGGAAACTGATCTTGGTAACCCATGGGATATTGTCGCCGGCGGAGATACCATTACTACCAATACTACCTGGACCACGGATAAATACATAACCGGGGCGATAGTGATAGAGCCTGGGGCTGAACTGGATATGAACAGTATAACGGTACACATGCCGAAAAACGGTGTGATCATTGTAGAACCGGGTGGTAAGCTGGTGGTTAATGGGAGTAAAATTACCAATGAGTGTGAAGGGTGTATGTGGTTTGGGATAGAGGCGCTGGGGAATGGCGGCACTTTCTCTCCGCAAAACGACTTTGCCCACCACGCGAGAGTGCAGATAACAAATTCGGTGATAGAGAACGCGCGCTATGCGGTATCCAACTGCGACAGGTGGAACTCGGATACAGCTACGGGCGGGGCTATTTGGGCAACAAACTCAGTTTTTTTAAACAATCATGTGAGCGTTTCGTTTTATGGCTATCATAATTATGATGTCTCCGGTTTGCATGACAACCTATCTGGTTTCAGTAACTGCACCTTCCTGCTGGATAATGGCTACAAGGGCAATAGCTGGGGTTATCCTTTCTGGTATCACAGCTTTCTTAGCGATGTGGACGGTGTTGCTTTCAGCGGTTGCCAATTCCTCAACCGCTACACCACAACTGCGGATAATAGATTTGGCGAAGGGATACACGCTGTTGATGGCGGCGGATTTTATGTAGCGCGCTATTGCAGCGGCTACGCCTCAGCAGGTACAGGCAGTTGCATAGGTGGTTCCTGGATACCCTCGCGGTTCAGCGGTTTCGGAAATGCCATATCCATACAGGGAGTTTATAGCGCAGACATACCCATAAGCATAGACCAGGCAGATTTTGACTCATGCTCTGTTGGGGTCAATGTATCGGCAGAAAATAATACCTCTACTACGCTGTGCAATTTTAAGATAGGCCATGGAGTGCCCATGACGGATATAACCGAGGATTCCACCAACTGCGGCCAGAATATAGGCATACTGATACAAAACGCATACAATTTCAGGATGGAGGGTAATAATTTTATAGGGTCTCCGCCACAGACTACCTACTGGCATAACTTCGGCGCTGTTGTGGCCAATACCTGTACAAGCATTTTTCAGCAAAATAAAGTATATCTCAATTCATTTGACAGCCTGACATACGGCGTATATGCGATAGGAGAGAACAGGACGACCGGCGGCGGTTTTACTACCGGGTTACAGGTACTCTGCAATACTTTCGGTACTGATTACACGGATATACAAGTAGCGCCCGATGGATTGATTGGCCAGGGAATAGCACAATACCAGGGCGGCTATACGGGAGGCGCTTATATCACGGCAGGTAATACTTTTTCCAATTCAACGAACAGGTTCATTAATAACAGCGGAGCGATAAATTATTATTACGATACTTCCAATGCCACGGCTGAAAATCCTCACTTGTCATCTCCCAATATAGCTACCGCTACCAATTACACTAAATCATGCTCGTCAACATTAAATACGGGAGGAAGTACCGGTTTACCTGTTAGAATAGACCCGGGTGTATTGGAAACCTACAAGGGAGCGTTCTTTAGTAACAAAGAGGCATGGAGAGATTCGATGGAAACGTATAACAGCCTGATAGACATGGGCGGCTTAACGTATGATCTAATATCTGCTATAGACACTACGACTGATTCGGCCTCGCTGGCGCTATTGTATGATACCTGTATTTCACATTCCCCTTATCTCTCGCAGGCTGTGGTGCAGGAGTTCTTTAATGTGAGCAAGTGGCCCGACAGCGAGGTGGTAAGCCTCCTTGTGCTGAACCCTGATAATTTGCACAACGGTGATTTCCTGGCTGCTATGGTAAATTACTATACCGGCGTGGATATCCAGAATGATTATACCACCGATTATACCGACACCGTGCTGAACGCCGCGCAACGAACCACGCCGCGTACCTCGCTGGAAGCGGCGATCAATATCTCGGTGATGGCTGCGTGTGATGACGCCAATGTAATCATGATGTCGCTGAGAACCTGTTTAGACACGGCTGTAAGCGTTAATGATACTACAGGCGCGGGTATATGCACAGACAGTACCAGCGTTTATTACATGCGGGACAGCAACAGCTATTATTTTGGCCTTGACAGCCTTGATACCTGGGTGCAGAATCTGAAAGGGTTCTGGCCGCAGAATGACCGCGTAGGCTACTACAACTACCGCGGGCAATATGATGTGGCGGACAGTATATTTCAGAGCCTAAATCCTAATAATGCTGTGCAGCAGGTGGGAACAGGGACAGACAGCACACAAGGTACAGACACTACGCAGCAGAATAATATGGGGAATACAGCCCAGGGTGGAAACACAAATGTTAATAATGCTGACCAAGCCTATGCAAAGATATGGAAGGTTTTATATAAAGCCGAAAAAGATGGCAGGAATATATTGCGGTTAGACAGTATGGAGATAGCCAAGTTAGATACCACGAGCGTGCCTGTATTTACTCCATTTATCGGTCAGCAACTCCTTAGGAATGTTACCGTCAACCTTACCAGCGTCAGCAGCGGGGTATTTTCTTCCCCTCCTTATACTGTGCCTTGTATCCTTTCAAATGCTTCCAATTATAGAACCGCTCCTCCACCGCCAAAGAAACCGGTAGCGGGTAATTTGAATACCCCTGTTGACGGAATTAAGAAAAAAGCGGGCGATCAGTTTACGGTATATCCTAATCCTGCAAACGGGACGGTAACCTTTGCCTACAATATACCGCAGGCGAATGGTGATATAAGGATAGTGGTAACAAACATACTCGGAGAAAAAGTGATGGAACTGCATACGGGTAATAATACCGGTAAGTCGTATTGGGATGCGAGCCATCAGCCTACGGGGGTTTACTTCTACCAGGCAAACAGTGAAAAAAGCATGATAAGCAAGGGAAAGATAGTGGTGGCGAGGTAACCTCACCTAGTGGAGAGAGCGGAGAAACAGAGCGGAGAGCGGAGGGAGGTGTTGCGTAGGTGGAGCGGATAGCAAATATTCAGGAGATTGCCACAACGCTGGCTCTGCTTCAAGCTATGCAGCGCTTCGCAATGACGGCATTGATGGGGCTTTTTTAATTTCCGCCCCCTGGGTTCATCAGGGCAGGCTCTAACCACCTCCCCGCCGCGGCGGGTACTCCTCCTATTGCTTCGTTCCCTGCCTATCGGCAGGCAGGCTCGCAACAGGAGGAGAGTGCCCTGAACGTACAAGAGTGCGACGCAACAGAGGTTTAATAGTAATCCTTCGGCTAAGCAAATGCGATAAAATCTTTATCAACCTGGGTTAATTATCCAAATTAGCTCATTAACTTTGCAATCCATCCCGATAGTTATCGGGACCAACCCCCAATTCCATTAAAAAATGAATAACGCATATTTCGATTTCGCAGAACCAAAGAATGAACCGATATTAAGTTACGCTCCGAATAGCCATGAGCGCAAAGCATTGCAGAAAGCTGTGGCGGACATGAAAAAGCACCAGCGGGATATACCTATGTATATTAATGGCAGGGAAGTGCGTAGCGAAAATAAAAAAGAGATACGCCCCCCGCATGAAACAGCACACCTACTGGGGCATTTTCATGTTTCTAATGAACAGCACATTAATGACGCTATAGATGCAGCCCTCGCTACCCGTGAAACCTGGGCCGCCACAAGCTGGGAACACCGCGCTTCCATATTCTTAAAGGCTGCTGAACTGCTCGCTACCAAGTACCGCTTTAAGATGAACGCCGCTACTATGCTTGGGCAAAGCAAAAACGCTTTCCAGGCAGAGATAGACAGCGCGTGTGAGCTGATTGATTTTCTTCGCTTCAATGTACACTTCCTCAGCCAGATATATAAGCAACAGCCATTATCGCCGCAAGGCATGAACAACCGTTTGGAATACCGCCCACTCGAAGGTTTTGTACTGGCTGTCACCCCATTTAACTTCTCTGCTATTGGTGGTAATCTGCCAACGGCTCCGGCTATGTGTGGTAATGTGGTGGTATGGAAGCCCGCCAATACACAGGTTTACTCAGCCAGTGTGTTTATGGAGATACTTATGGAGGCCGGGCTGCCTAATGGGGTTATCAACCTGATCTATCCTTCCGGCCCGGTGGTGGGTGAGATATGTTATGCGCATCCTTATTTTGCCGGTGTGCACTATACAGGTTCCACCGTTGTGTTCCAGAGTATGTGGAAAAGCATAGGCGCTAACATAGCGAGGTATAAGTCTTATCCACGTATAGTAGGGGAGACGGGAGGAAAGGATTTTGTGTTCGTTCATCCCACCGCCCAGGTGGATGCAGTGGTAGCAGGATTGGCAAGAGGCGCATTTGAATACCAGGGGCAGAAATGTTCCGCTGCTTCCCGCGCTTACCTGCCGGCTAACCTTGCCGATGAGATAAAAACAAAACTCGTAGCAGAGCTTAAAACCATGAAGATGGGAGTGGTGGATGATTTTACCAACTTCATCAATGCAGTGATAGATGAAAAATCATTCGACAGCATTGCAAAGTACATAGACAACGTAAAGGACAGCAATGGCGCTGCAAAGATATTGTGCGGCGGCAAGTGTGATAAGTCGAAAGGCTGGTTTATAGAACCTACGGTTATAGAAACAACTGATCCCTCTTATGTAACCATGTGCGAAGAAGTATTCGGCCCGGTGCTTACCATCTATGTGTACGAAGCAGACCAGTGGATACAAACACTGGATGTATTGGATAGCACGTCACCTTATGCCCTCACTGGCGCTATATTCGCTCAAGACCGCCACGCTATTGAATACATGACGAAGGCATTGGTAAACAGTGCAGGCAATTTCTATATCAATGATAAACCGACGGGGGCGGTGGTAGGCCAGCAGCCATTTGGCGGCGCGCGGGCATCAGGTACTAACGATAAGGCGGGTTCTATACTCAACCTTTACCGCTGGCTGAGTGCGAGAACGATCAAAGAAACTTATGTATCTCCAACGGATTACAGATATTCTTTCCATCAGCCGGATACCCCAAACCCTTGAAGGGGCTTCACTGGTGAATATGTTTTATACAACAGTAACTTTGTCTGACATAGACAGATGTGAGACACCCAATTGAGCCATTGAGCAATTACTTATTAAACTCCGTCATTGCCTTGCCTATCCCTTGTGTGGCAAAACACTCTATTGCATCAACGCTTTTCAGCAGCATACCCTTTACCACAGGTACTTCTGATGGTTTCCATTTTCCAAGAACATAATCAATCTGCCTGCCTTTAGGAAAATCACTGCCAATACCAAAACGCAGGCGGGGGTATTTATCTGTCATCAGCAGGAGGTGGATATTTTTAAGGCCATTATGCCCCGCATCGCTGCCGGAAGCACGCAATCTTAATGTGCCAAGCGGCAGAGCTATATCGTCAACAATCACGAGCATATTTTCCAGGGGTATCTTTTCATGGTCAAGCCAGTATTTTACTGCCTTGCCACTGAGGTTCATATAGGTAGTAGGCTTTATTACTACAAAAGTTTTGCCCTTCCACTTTACCTCAGATACAAAGGCGTGCCTGCTTAATTCATACTTGCCCCCGTTTTTTATCACAAAAGTATCCGCCACTTCAAAACCAATGTTGTGGCGTGTAGCGTCATACTCCATCCCTATATTACCTAACCCGACGATAAGGAATTTCATGCAGCGAAGATAACTTTTTTACTTTTGAATAATACTTCGCCAGATTTGTCAACTTTTTAAAAGTTGACAAATCTTAATAAAAATGAACATAACTTTTACTCTGCCTGCCTGATGACAGTTCTTGAATTTTGAGTTTGCAATGCTTACCTTGCCGGGCGAAAAGAAAAACATATATTATATGTCAGTCAAATTAAAGATAGTTACAGTAATAGGTTCCGGTACTATGGGCAACGGCATCTGCCATGTATTTGCTCAAAATGGTTTTGATGTGTACATGATGGATATTAACCAGGGTGCGCTGGATAAAGCTATAGCAACCATCAGCAAAAATATGGACCGCCAGGTAGCCAAAGGTGCACTTACAGAGGAGGCAAAACAACAATCACTGGGCCGTATCAGTACCTTTACGGATATGGCTGCCGCAGTGAAAGATGCGGATCTCGTTGTAGAAGCTGCTACGGAGAACATAGATCTGAAGCTGAATATCTTTCGCCAGCTTGATCAGCATTGTCCCGATGGTTGCATACTCGCTACCAATACTTCTTCTATATCTATCACGCGCATAGCTGCCGTTACCAAACGTCCCGGCAAGGTGATAGGAATGCACTTCATGAATCCCGTGCCGGTGATGAAGCTGGTGGAGGTGATCAATGGTTATGCTACCGATGCGGCGATTACAAAAACTGTTTATGAGCTGTCTGAGCAACTTGGCAAAGTGCCCTGCGTGGCAAATGACTACCCGGGTTTTGTCGCCAACCGTATTCTCATGCCTATGATCAATGAAGCGATCATAACATTGCAGGAAGGCGTAGCGGGTGTTGCGGAGATAGATACCATTATGAAGCTTGGAATGGCGCACCCTATGGGCCCGCTCCAGCTTGCCGACTTCATCGGCCTTGATACCTGCCTTTCCATTATGAATGTGTTATACACAGGCATTGGTAAGCCGAAGTATGCTCCCGCTACCTTGCTCATAAACATGGTACAGGCAGGTTATCTGGGCGCTAAATCAGGGGAAGGCTTTTATAAATATACGCCGGGCAGTAAAGACCTCGTTGTAAGCAGCCGGTTGAAGTGAAAACCTACCTGCAGGCAGGTGTGAAATTTTACTACTTATCAACTTCTTACTTTTGCATATATGCAACAGCTTGTAATCGCATCCAATAACGAAGGTAAGATCAGGGAGATAAGGCAGATGGTAGTGGACATAGAGCTGTTATCGCTTGGTGATATTGATTTTACTGCAGAGATACCTGAGCCATACCATACCTTTGAGGAAAATGCGCTTGCCAAGGCGTCAGCTATCCATAAGTATTGCGGGAAAAATGTTTTTGCCGATGACAGCGGGCTGTGTGTAAATGCACTGCATGGCGCTCCGGGTGTGGATAGCGCTCACTATTCAGGGGAGCGGGATGATGAGCAGAACCTGCAAAAAGTACTCACAGAGCTTAATGGCGTTGCTGACAGGAGTGCATTTTACAAGGCGGTTATATGCCTTATTTGGGATGGTGAGGTGTACTATTTTGAGGGAATATGTAATGGAGTAATCATTGAAGAAAAAAGAGGGCAGGGCGGCTTTGGCTATGATCCCATATTTATACCGGATGGTTATGATAAAACATTCGCGGAACTGTCGCTGAGTATTAAAAATAGTATTAGTCATAGGGGAAAGGCAATAAAGAAAATGGTGGAATTTTTAAAAGACAGAATGCTAACTTCCTGATCCTTTATCTTTGCTCCTTTACGAGAAGTTTATTGTTACACTTAGTTTTACTGTATGAAATTTTCCATAGGCGATAGGATAGTCTTGAAGCGCACCGGCGAGGAAGGCCATGTAACCGCTTTCATCAACCAGCAAATGCTGGAGGTGGAAGTAGGCGGGACTACTTTTCCTGTGCATTTGGAAGATATAGATCATCCCTACCTGAAATGGTTTACAGACAAAAACGCTAAAAAGAAAAAGCAATCACTACCAGAACAATTGCCTGTTGAGAAAGCGGAGGGCAGGAAACAACGCCTTGCAAAAGGAGTGTATCTGTCCTTTATGCCGGTTTACAAAACAGAAGACCTGGAAGAAGTTGTGGATCATCTGAAGGTGTACCTGCTCAATGAATTGCCGCAGGCCGTGAAGTTTGTGTATGATGTGCGCTTATCCAACAAAAGTGCTTTCAGGCATGAGGGCGTGCTACATGCCTTTGGTAATGTTTACCTGCATAGCATCAGTTACCCGGATATGAATGACCAGCCACGGTTTCACTGGCAGTTAACTGATACTGTAAATACAAACCTGGAAACAGCAGAAGGTGTGCTGCGCATACGCCCGGCTAAGTTGTTTGAACACATCACCCACCTGATGAAGCATAATGAACCGACCTTTAGCTATTCGCTGATTGAAGATTTTGCACCTAAGAAAAAAATGGAACCTAAAGAAAAGTTTGAGCCTCCGGCAAAGTCCAAAGCCATACCGTTGGTCACGGCAAAAACTATAGAACCCGCTAAATATGAGATAGACCTGCATATTGAGGCGCTCGTAAACAACAAACGGGGCATCAGCAATGCTGAGATTGTGAAAATACAATTAGATACCCTGCAGCATTATCTGCATCTTGCCATAGTGCACCGCCAGGAGCGAATGGTAGTGATACATGGCCTCGGTAAGGGAAAGCTACGGGAAGAAGTGCATGCTGTTCTCAAACAAATACCAGAAGTCAGCAGCTTTAAAAATGAATGGAGCGGTAAGTATGGTTTCGGGGCAACGGAAATCTGGTTCAGGTATTGACACTTTTATCGTGGTGCGCCCGGCCAAAGGGTTGAGTCATTTTCTGTTCATCTTCAGCGACTCCAGCATTTCATCGGTCAATTCATCCGTGTATATGCCCGCTCCGTTAACGAGCACACCCTTGATGCCATACCTGGGGCTGGATATAGCGTAAACAGTTGCTTCATCCGCAGGATCACTGCCCCCTTCAAAACGATAGACTTTGTCAATAACAAACTCGTTATGGAATACAGTATAGTGCCCGTTGCGGCAGACCAGGCAGTTCTGCTGCAGATTGAAGTCCTCCGTATATCCGTCAGCACGGAGCTTGTTTATTACTTCCGTTATTGTTGTCATCTCTTCCATTGGTTAATTGGTTAAAAGGTTAATTGGTTAAAGGGTTAAAAGGTTAAAGGGTTAATTGGTTAATTGGTTAAAAGGTTAAAGGGTTAATTGGTTAAAAGGTTAATTGGTTAAAGGGTTAAAAGGTTAATTGGTTAAAAGGTTAATTGGTTAAAGGGTTAAAAGGTTAATAGGTTAAGGGGTTACTGAAGCATTAAAAAAATCATAGCCCACTGTTTCGACCGTGGGCTATGAGAAAAAAAAAAGAAATTACTTGTTTACTTCATAAACTAACCTACCTGCCGGCCGGCAGGTTAACTACCTTAATGTTGAACCGAGAAGCGAAGCATTTTACTTTCGCCTTCCCGGTAAATATGCAACAGGTAAATACCATTGGGCAGGTTGCAGAGATCAATGGTTTTATTTAGTTGTGTACCTGGCGTTGTTATTTTGCCGCCATACACTACCTGCCCAAGCGTATTTAATATGTCGATGGATACGGTATTGGTATTTTGAAGGTCTCCTTTCAGCGTAAAGCTGCCGTTATTCGGATTAGGGAACAATTCTAAATTATCGAATGTAGCGGTAACATTTGCCACACTTACAGTATGTGCGTGTACTACAAGTGTGCTTTTTGCAAAGTTAGGAGTTGCGCAAGCCATAATGCTGGTTACGATAAGAGATACCGTATCATAGCTTGTTACACTCGGTAAAGTGTAAGTAGCGTTAGTGGCTCCCGGCACATTTGTACTATTGAGCGACCACTGGTATAAGGCGCCCGGGCCTGCGTTATAAGCAATAGAAGAAAACGTAACCGGGCTACCCGGAGGAACAGACGGACCAGCGCTTGCACTGATATAAACAAGCGGAGAATTATTGATTAAGTCCATAGTAATTACGTTACTGTTAGCCGGTGTTGGTGAGGGGCAGTTAAGGCTGCTGTTGAGTATGCAATAAATGCGATTGCCATTGATTAGCGTTGGCGTTGACCAAGTGCTATAGATAGCGCCTACAACAGGTGTACTGCCATTTACCCATTGATAAGTGGGGGTAGCGCCACCCGTAGAAGTGGTTGCCGTAAAGGTTACATTTGTACCCTGGCAAACCGTATCACCGGGACTTACTGTAATGGCTATCGAAACAGGAGTGGTATTTGATACGGTTACGTAAACAGAATCAATGCCGGAAGGACACCCGGCCACAACATCAGTTACATAATAATATCCGGCATTTGCAGTTGAGCCTATGGGTATGACAGGGTTTTGCAAAGTTGATGAAAATCCCAACGGCCCAGACCAACTGTAAGTAATGCCGCCTGCAGTTGTATCAGGATTTGCGAAAAGATATATCGCACTGCCTACACAATGTCCGTTTACACTACTTGAAGGCGTGGGCGGGATGGTGGTATTCACTACAATTGTAACAGTAGTTGTTGACGGCGGGCAGCCGGCATGGGTTGTGGTAACGGAATATGTTCCGGCATCGGCGATTGTAATCGGGCCTGGCACAGTAGGGTTTTGCACTCCTGAACTAAAACCATTTGGCCCTGCCCAGGTCCAGCTTGTAACTGAGTAGGTGGCTGCGTCAAATAATGATATGCTACCACCTACGCATGTTGGGGTAGTGCCTGTGGCAGTTGTATTGGGAGTAGCATTGTCTATTTGTATATCCAGCATATCGTCAGGAGAGATATATACAGGGTTACTGGCGCGTATGCGTATGCGGTAAGCAGTACCCAGGGCAGTGAGTGCAGGTATAGTGCAGGATATAGCGCCCGAAGCGTTTGATGTAATCGTGCCAATGGTAACAGGAGCAGCAAAATTGCCAAAAGCATCAGACAATTCTACGGTAAAAATGTTCCCTAACTGAAAATTATAGTTTACAGAATAGGTTATGACAAACGTTCCTCCGGGGCAAAGCAGGGTATCGGTATAGGGTTGGTTAATGGTTACGAACGTATCCTTGTAAAATTTTGTAACAAAGCCATCATAAGTGCCGCCACCATAAGTGCCGGCGGTTGCAATGCCTGCTGTACTGTTAGTATAACCTGCTATTGCCACCTCGTTGTTTGTCGGGTCGCAGGCCACGGCATTTGCGAAATCATACAGCGTGCTACCGTAATAGCTGCCCCAAAGCCTTTGCCCAAGGGGAGTTAATTTTGCTACGAAAGCATCATAACTGCCGCCTATGGTGGTTTGATAACCGCCTGTGCTGCTCGCAATTCCTGAAGTGCTCATGGTGCCGCCGGCAATCACGATATTTCTGAATACGTCAAGGCAAATACCTTGCCCGTAATCAATATCATTACCGCCATAATAGGTACTCCATGACACTGTGCCTGTGTTGGTAATACAGGAAACGAAAGCATCTTGTACACCACCGCCATAAGCAATCTGGTATGCATTGGGGCTTGCGATACCACTGGCGCTGGTAGTGTTGCCTACGATGATTATGTCGCTGGTGGCCGGATCGCAAATTACACCATTGCCTTGCTCTGTACCGGGCCCGCCGAAATAATTGCCCCAAAGCCGTGCGCCGCTCGTGTTAAATACTGCAACGAATGCATCATTTGCGCCGTTTAAAGTATTTCCAAAGGAAGACATGGCTGTGGTACTGTTTGTTTGCCCGGTAATGATAACATCATTTGCCGCATTGCATGCGATTGCTAATCCATTTTCCTGCAAGGGGCCTCCATAATAGGTTGACCACTGCATAGCGCCTGCTGCATTAAATTGTGCAACAAAAGCATCATTGGCGCCGTCTAATGTTGCCTGGTATGCAGCGCCAAAAGTAATAAGTGTGGCGCTTGCTGTCTGGCCGGTAATATATACATTGCCGGTACCATCACAGGCAACTCCATTGATAACATCATTACCGGCACCGCCAAAAAATGTACACCATACTCTTGAACCATTACTAGCTAAAAATTTAATAAGGAAACCATCTGTGCCGCCATTATTTGTTGTATGCCATGCTGTGCCGGGAGCTGTTAAGCCGGTTGCCGGAGAAGTGGTGGAACCAACCAGGTATAGATTAGTGCCGGTATTATCAAATGCTACACAGGTGCCTTGGTCGTCGCCTGTGCCGCCAAAATAAGTAGCCCAAGTCAAAGTTCCTGTATTAGTGAATTTCGCTACGAAGGCATCATAAGTTCCTCCCGCATTTGCAGCCTGGAAAATACCTGCTCCGAATGACAGCCCGGTACTGGCAGTATAGCCGCCTGCATAAGTGTTCCCGGCGCTTTCTTTTACCGATGTGACAACATCTTCAGCCGTACCGCCGAAGTAAGTGCTCCATAAAAGGTAGGGGTCTATGGTAAGGGAGCCTTCGTATGCTCCGGTTTCAAAACTGATAACATTATTTTTTAAAACGAATTTTGATGCAACAGTTTTTCCTGATGAAGTTTCATAAGCATAAGGCGTTTTCTCCCCGATACGGCCCATAGGCGTTTCGGCAGATATACCACCGTCTTTGGTGAGGCTGAGTGCGGTGGCGCCGTTATATGCGATTCGTATATCGTGAATATCTCCGCCGGGATGCACTACGAAATCATATTCTACTTTATTATTCTTTACATATAATACCCAGTCAATAGCGGGATATACATCTTTATAAATGATCTTGTTATAGGAATGAACGGTAAATCCGTTTTCTGAATATTGCGAGACGTAATAATTCTCAAAGTATTCCTGCTTGTCAGCGGAAATAATTTTGGCATTAGGGTTTGCCCCCAGCAAGGTAACATTCATATTATAACCGGATACTTGTGTTGTAGCCGGCGTATTGCCTTCTATTTTTTTAAACTGGTAGTGCAGTTGCCCGTTACCAACATACAGGCTCATGCCGGGCGTGGACAGCTTGTATTGTATATCATTTCGCGGATTGTTTTCCTGGTCCGTAACCTGGCCCTTATTCTCTACGAAACACAATGGCTTTCTTAAGCCTTGTGAGATAGCCGGCTTTGCATCTTTCGCTATAAGCGACAGCGATAAGAAACTGCAAAATATAAGAGAACAGCATTTTGTACCATTAAAATACATATACTAGATATTTATTGGTTATTGGTATAGACTGCAAAGTAGGAAATATATTTGGAAATCCCAACCATTACCTTGCTGAATAACAAGTCCTCTTTGCAGGGTATGAAAAGGTTTTGCCGGCTTGGGTTGTCAGCCGTTCAATTTGACTGAAATATCCCGTTCTGTAGGGGATTTCGCTTCAATAGTGATCCATAAGTAAGGAGTATGTAGCAGTTCTTTGGCTTTTTCAGGCCATTCTATAAAACAGTATGCCTCGCCGCTGCCTGCCTGTTCTATGCAATCTTCCATGCCGGTATGAATCGTCTCCGCTCTATCCCTGAGGCGATACCAGTCCAAATGGTATATGGTTTTGTCTTGACCCTCGTTATCAGTAAAATGATACTCATTTATGAGGGCGAAGGTTGGGCTGCTCACCGTATCCTGCACATGCAGGTAGTCGCAAAGTTTATGGATGAATGTAGTCTTGCCTGCTCCCATTTCTCCGCTAAAGGCAAAGGTGTTATAAGTATGCAGCTTTTCCCAAAACTGTTTAACAGCCTGTTCAATATCTTCAAGCGAATAGGTAATATGTAAGAGGTCTGTTTTCATGCTGATGGCTAATATACTGGCAAAAGGTGTAGGTACACAAAATTTTCGCTGATTATTATTTTTAAGTTAAAAATACGTAATTTGCGTGTACTTGTGTACACCTGTATATCCTCTTCACTTAATGAGAAATCTTATTCTAAATAATTATTTAAAACAAAAGAAAATGAAAAGACTATTTACAAGATTGCTTCTATGCGCAGGTGTACTCGGCACTTGTACTGGCTACGCTGAAAACCTCTGGCAACAGGTTGATCCGGGGCAGGCGCCAAAAAATTTACAGGTCATGCATCCTTCAGGTTTTCTTGTTTACACATTGGACGAACCCACATTAAAACTGCAAATGTGGAATCTGTCAGCTAACCCCAATGAGGGGATCACCATCACATTGCCTATGCCTGACGGTTCCTTCCGGGACTTTATAGTATGGCAGACTCCTATGATGCCCGATGATCTTGCAGCAAGATACCCCGACATTAAAACCTTTACCGGAAGGGCGGCAAACGATCAGCGTGTAACTGCCAAAATGGAATTTACACTTTATGGCTTTACGGCTATGATCTATGATAGAGACAATACATCATTTGTAGATCCTTTCGACAATTATCATGATGGTTTTTATATGGTGCATTATAAAAGGGATGAAACCCGTGCAATCGGTGATCGTATGAAATGCCTTGTGAAAGGTGAAGATGAAATAGGCCCTGCAGGAGAAAGCATGGATATGATGCAAAAACAATTGCCTAAGCTGCAACAACGCACCAGCAATGGTTATACTTTACGCACATACAGACTTGCTTTATCTGCAGACCATTTTTACTGCCAGGCTGCTACAGGCCTTTCAACGCCAACTATTGCCCAGGCTCTTGCCAAAATGACTATATCTATGAACCGTATCAATGGAGTTTACAATCATGAATTTTCTGTCCAAATGAATTTTTGCAGTAAGGAAGATACTTTGATCTGGCCGACAAATACCGGCAGTACAAATGGTAATGACCCTTTTAATACCATTGACAACAATGGTGGCGCCTGTTTATCTGCAAATCAGACCCAATGTACCAATAGGGTAGGTTCTGCAAATTATGATATTGGCCACGTTTTTACAACTGGTGGCGGTGGTATATCTTCTTTGGGAGTAGTGTGTAATAATGGTCAAAAAGCGCAAAGTTGTACCGGGTCTCCAACTCCTGTAGGCGATGGTTTTGATATTGATTACGTAGCGCACGAAATGGGCCATGAATACGGTTCGGAGCATACATTTAATAACAATAATGATGGTAGCTGTGGCGGCAATGCGGTGTCAACATGTGCCTATGAGCCTGGTAGTGGAGGTACAATTATGGATTATGCAGGAATCTGCTCCCCGGATGATCTGCAGATGCACAGTAATTCCTACTTCAGCGCTTCAAGCCTTGTGCAGATCCAGGGATATCTTGCAGGCTCAGAAAATGCCTGCGCTGTGTCAACAGCTACAAATAATAAACTGGTTTATTTACCCACTTTTTCCGCAACATACACCATTCCTTATAAAACACCGTTTGAACTCATCGGCCCTGTTGCTGTTGATTCTGTAGCTGATACCGCCATCACTTACGGATGGACGCAATATAACCTGGGAGATTTTGGCAAAAGGCTGAACCAAACCTTTTTTAAAGGGCCTATCTTCCGTAGTTATAACCCTGCTTATAATCCTACCCGCGTGTTTCCCAAAGTTAGTATGGTTCTTGCCGGTGTGTTGAGTAATGCAGGTACTGAAGGTAACGAAGGAGAAAAAGCCCCGGATACTGCTCGCTATATGACCTTTAGAATGGTAGTGCGCGATATGCTCAACGGTAACGGCTGCTTCCTGTTCCCCGATGACTCAATTCATATTAATGCGGTTCAGACATCTACATTTGCCGGTTTTAAAGTTACCAGCCAGGGCACCGCAGGTATTTCTTATATAGGCGGCAGCACACAAACGGTTACCTGGAATGTGGTAGGTACAAATGCCGCCCCTGTCAGCGCTGCTAATGTTGACATATACTTATCGCACGATGGGGGTAATACATGGCCTGACTATATTGGTAACTACCCTAATACAGGTACCGCAAGTATTACTTTACCTAACCCCGCTGCTGATTGGTCGTCAACGGTGCGTTTTAAAGTAAAAGGTTCAGGCAATGTGTTTTTTAACATCAATAGCGCAAATTTCACAATTACTTATAATTCAAGCTTGCCTGTTACCGGTGTTAAACAAGTTAATACCACCGCAGGTGACATTAAAATATTCCCCATTCCTGCAACTAATATTTTGCACATCACTACCGGTAATAATAATTTCCATGTTATGGTATGTAACTCGGTCGGACAAACAGTATGGCAAGGTGAAATAAACGGCAAGTCAGACATACAGGTAAATGCCTGGGCTAAAGGTGTTTATTATATTCGTTTTGCTGATATGACAAATGGAAATGTTACTGTTAAGTCGTGTGTTATCAGATAAACCGGTATCTAAATATATTACAAGAGCGCGGGGGGCTATACTCCGCGCTTTTGTATTCATGAGTGCATTATAGTCAGGTAACAGAATATAAAAAATATAATTTATTCAAATATATCTGGTTTAACCTTAATTTTTTATATTCTATGCAATAATCTGTTTCCATTCTGCGTTTTTGTATAAAACTATATATTTCAATGAACAAAACTTTACACAGGAAACTTACTGAAAAACACCAAAATGCTTACCCGCCCATCCTGCCAGGCTTCAATGGTGATGATAGGCTAACCATTGCTCCGGCATGGTTTAGCGCAGGCTATGGGCATGAAATGAATATGCTTAGGGAAGCCGCAAAAGATCTGCTGCAGCCCCGTCCCGAAGCAATAGCCCGGTTGCTGAAAATGGCTAAGGATATTTAACCAAAGGCCGATAGGCAGGGTCGTAAGTCTGCATGCTGCTCCTATACCGGTTCGCTGCCGTCTGTCCCTGCACGCTGCTCCTGCCAACTGCTCCTATGTTTCCGCAATGGATGTTCTTTCGATTTGTTGAAGATCATCGGACCGTTCTCCCTGCCTGCACGGCGGGAGCGTTGCTCATGCTCCGGCAGATTCTTTTCCTCCCTGCACGCTTCACTGCAGCAGCCTTCAAACTTTTCGGCACATTCATCACATTGTATAAAAAGCAGGTGGCAGCCATCGTTTTTGCAATTGGTATGTGTATCGCAGGGTTTGCCGCAGATATGGCATTTGGCAATTACATCATCAGTGATGCGTTCACCGAGGCGTTCATCAAACACAAAGTTCTTCCCTTTAAATTTTAACGGCAGGTTTTCTTCTTTCGCCTTCCTGGTATATTCTATGATGCCGCCCGCTACATGAAATACATTCTTAAAGCCATTATGGAGGAGGTAGGCGCTTGCTTTTTCACAGCGTATGCCGCCGGTGCAATACATGATTATGTTTTTGTCCTTTTTGTCCTTCAGCATATCTACCGCCATGGGTAGCTGATTCCGAAAAGTATCTGAAGGCACTTCAATGGCATTCTCAAAATGGCCTACTTCATATTCGTAGTGGTTGCGCATATCCACAATGATAGTACCCGGCTGCTGCGACAACTCATTGTATTCCCTGGCTTTGAGATAGGCGCCTGTCTTGCCGGGGTCAAAGTTTGGGTCAACTATACCATCGGCTACTATTTTGGGGCGCACCTTCAACCGCAATACCCAAAAAGATTTACCGTCATCGTCAACCGCGATATTCATGCGGATACCATTCAGTTCAGGGGCTGTATGATACAGGGCATCCCTGAAAAGCATATAATTGCTTTCAGGTACGCTTACCTGCCCGTTAATGCCTTCATGCGCCACATAGATGCGCCCGAAAACTTTAAGTGCGCTGAATTTGATATAGAGATCATCGCGAAAAGCAGCGGGGTCCGCTACCGGGAAGTATTTGTAAAAGGACACTGTGGTACGCGGCTCGGTTTCGGCGAGCATACGCTGTTTCAGTTCCTCATTATTGACGCGGTTGTGTAACACTGGCATGGTGCAAAGGTAATTACTCAATGTCTTAATAACTCAATGACTCAATTAATGTGAAAATGTGTAAATATGAAAATGTGCAAATAATTGCTCAATATCTCAATGGCTTAATTAATTGTAGTTTTACAATATGCGTGCTATACTAACCATGTTTTTCTCTATTGTTCTTTTGTTCCAAGCATATGGTCAAAACCAGGAGCATATTCCATTGACGAAACACCTGAAAGACAGTTTAAGAAAAGAAGTAGAAACTATGCTGGTTAATGATCAGAAATACAGGTGGATGTTGATGTTTGGTGAACTGGATGAAAAAAAACTGGCGGAAATGAGAAAACTGCCGGAGGGTGATCAGTGGAAAAGAATGAAACAGGTACAGGATAATAAGGTGGGCATATCAGAGCATCAGAAAGATTCTCTCTGGCAATTGCAGGGCGCAATTGATTCTGTAAATTTTATTAAAATGTCTGGTATAGTGCGCAGGTATGGATTCCCGAAAAAATATGTCGAAGTGTATAAGGCTTCGGCAATCTTCCTGCATAGCCCGGTTCAATTCCTAACCGACGATTTTTTTAAAGTACTGATGCAGGAAGTGAAAAACAATAATATGCCCGGATTAGAGTATGCAACGATTTATGATAAGGCACAACTAAACAATAAACTTCCTGAGCTTTATTATGTATGTGAACATTATGATCCGACAACAAAAACATCACACATCAGGCAACCCAAAGACCTGGAAGCTACAAACCGGGCAAGAGAAGAAATAGGTTTAAAAAAGATAAAATTTTAACTATGACTATAATTCGTACGGTTTTAATATTGTTATTCCCTATATTACTTTGCTTGCCTGCTTATGGCCGGAACAAGCCACAAAAAAGGATGCTTTCGTCTATAGATACAACGACCATATTGCGTGATGTATTCAAAGGTGTCATAACCGACAATGGCAACGAGGTAAATACGATGTTGCAATTAGATCATAAACAATATCATGATGAGGGAAAATTTGTATATTCCAAAACCTATAACGGTATCACAGTTACGATAAATGGTGAGTGGACTGTACTTAAAGGAGATGCCAAAGATGAGAATGCAACTGTCGTAGAACTCGATGATAATAGTTCTTTTAGAGACTACTACCTGAGAAGAAAAGATGGGAATCTGCAACAGTTAGATACTGCTTTGCTGGAGATAAAACCGGCACTGAATCATATATTGAAGAAACAATAAGGACGGCTAATTATTTTTTACTTTTGAATTTTGACAGATAAACTATCCATGTTTGAAAACCGGCTGCAGAAGGTGTATAAGCACTTCAGCAAGCTGGCACGGCGGCAGGAGGTGGCCTGCTTCCGGTTTTATGATCACGACCTGCCGGAATTTCCATTTGCCATAGAATGGTATAATGGGGTAGTGCATGCAGCCGAATACAAGCGCAGGCATGGCATGGAGGACGATGAACATGAGGTGTGGCTGCAAGCCTGCAAGGAAGTATTGGCGAGGGTGCTGGCAATAGAACCCGCCAATATTTTCATGAAGGTGCGCCAGCGTAAGGCCGGACGACAGGGGCAATACGAAAAGTTTGACGAGCAAAAGGTGGAACGTATTGTGCCGGAGGGCGGGCTTAGCTTTATCATCAACCTTACCGATTATCTCGATACCGGGCTTTTCCTCGACCACCGTATTACACGCGGCATGGTGCGTGCTGAGGCTAAGGGTCTGAATGTACTGAACCTTTTTTGCTATACGGGTTCATTCACTGTGTATGCGGCAGACGGTGGCGCAAGCAATATTACATCAATAGACCTTTCCAAGACCTATCTGAACTGGGCGAAGCGCAATATGCAGTACAACAAACTGTATAAGGATAAGCAACACGAATTTATTAACGCTGACGTGCTGGAGTGGCTGGAATATATGCCTGCCAATACCTACGACCTCATTGTGTGCGATCCTCCTACGTTTTCCAACAGCAAGCGCATGGAAGATAATTTTGACGTGCAGCGCGACCATGTCCGACTGCTGAAAAAACTACTAAAGGGGTGTACTGATGTCGGCAAAATATACTTCAGCAGTAATTACCGCGATTTTGTACTCGATAGGGATAGTATCCCTGCAGTTACGGTAAAGGACATTACCGGCGCCACTACGCCATTTGATTTCCAAGGCAAGCTGAACAGGAAGTGTTTTTTGATAGAGAAATAACATCAATTTGCGGCATGATAAGAGGTGGAATAGCTTGAATAAATCTTATGGTAATGATAACATATACCACCCTATCCATCAACCCTTTAGCTCAAATGAATTCTATGATAAGCAGCAGGCAGCTTATCATACTACTAAAAACGCACTATCATAAAAACCCAATTTGCAACTTCAAGAATCATGTATGACCTTTATGCCAAAAACAAAAATTATCCTTACATAAAAGTGGAGTGAAGTTGTGCCACAAATTGTGGCAACGACAAATTAAAATAAAAACGCTAAACCGCTACCACAAAGGAATACATCGGATAACAATTTGTCGGGAATTGTCATTTATCCACAAAAAAAGTGTTGGGGAATGTGGCTTTCTATTTAACCTTTTAACCAATTAACCTATTAACCAATCAACCCCATTACCCTATAACTTATCTTTGCCGCATGACAAAATTCTTTTTAAGAAAAAAAATAGGCGACCGGGTAGTCAATGGCCACCCGTGGGTATTCGGAAATGAATTGGGTGATAGTGAAGGCGCTGCCGAACCGGGCGATATAGTGGAAGTATATTCTTATAATGGCTCTTTTGTCGGTAAGGGTTACATAAACCCGGCATCACAAATACGTATCCGGCTCCTTACAAGGGATAAGAATGAAGTGATTGACGATCAGTTTTTTTATAACCGCATAAAGGACGCATGGGAATACCGCAAACTACTTGGCTATATAGAAAATTGCAGGCTCGTTTTTGGTGAAGCAGATCAATTGCCCGCGCTCATTATTGATAAATTCAATGACTACTTTGTCTTACAAACATTGGCGCTTGGCATTGAAAAATGGAAGGGTGCAATAGTGGCTGCGCTTCAAAAAATATTCAGCCCGAAAGGTATTTATGAGCGCAATGATGTGCCTGTACGCACGCTTGAGGGCATGCAACAAATAAAAGGTTTTTTATCCGAACCTTTTGATACCAATATTATACTGAACGAGAACGGCCTGAAATTTCATGTGGATATTGAAAACGGGCAGAAAACCGGCTACTTCCTCGACCAGCAGGATAATCGCCGCGCCATACAGCACATAGTTAAGGACGCTGATGTACTCGAAGTATTTTGTTATACCGGCACCTTCTCATTACATGCCGCTCAATATGGCGCTAAAAGCGTGCTTGGGCTGGATATTTCAGAGAATGCTGTAAGCCTGGCCAGTAAAAATGCCACGCTGAACGGGTATGAAGATATATGCAAATTCGAAGCGGTCAATGCGTTTGATGTGTTAAAGCAATGGGTCAAAGACGGGAGGCGTTATGATACGGTCATCCTTGATCCGCCTGCATTCACCAAGAGCAGGGAGAATATTCAAAAAGCAGTTACTGGGTATAAAGAGATCAACCTGCGTGGCATGAAACTCACAAAACCCGGTGGGTTCTTAGTGACAGCTTCCTGCACCAATCTTGTATCTCCTCAAATGTTCCTCGATATTATCGGGGACGCTGCTAAAGATGCAAAACGCACCCTGCGGCAGGTAGAATGGCGTACACAGGCTTCAGACCATCCTATCCTGTTGAACGTACCTTCTACACAATACCTGAAATTCCTGATCGTGCAGGTCCTATAGAGACGCGATGCTTCGCGTCTCCAGGTTTTGTGTCTCTACCATTTATTCACCACCTGCCTTAACAGTATCAGTTTTTCAAGGAGTGGTTCTAAAAGATCAAGGTGCAGCATATTAGCCCCATCTGATTTAGCATGTGCCGGATCAGGGTGTGTCTCAATGAACAAGCCGTCAGCGCCTACCGCTATGCCTGCGCGCGCAATGGTCTCTATCATTAGCGGGTTGCCGCCGGTAACGCCGCTGGCCGTGTTTGGTTGCTGCAACGAATGGGTACAATCCAGGACAACCGGTACATTCATAGCCTGCATAATAGGTATGCCTCTGTAGTCCACTATAAGATCATGGTAGCCGAACATAGTGCCCCTGTCGGTAAGGATAATATTATCATTGCCGCTCTGCTGTATTTTGTCAACAGCAAAACGCATAGACTCCGGTGAAAGAAATTGCCCCTTTTTCACATTCACCACTTTCCCGGTCTGTGCTGCGGCTATCAGTATGTCTGTCTGCCTGCACAGGAAGGCGGGTATTTGCAGCACATCCACATATTCTGCAGCCATCGCAGCCTCCTCAGCAGCATGAATGTCTGTTACTATTGGCACATCAAAGGTGTTCTTTACCTTGCTCAATATCTCCAACGCAGGCACATCGCCTATGCCAGAGAAGCTATCCATGCGGCTGCGGTTTGCTTTCCGGTATGATGATTTGAATATAAGCGGCACTTTCAGGCGTTCACAAATACGTACTATTTTCTCAGCGGCATTCATTATTACCGCTTCATTTTCCACCACGCATGGCCCGGCCATAAGGAAGAAATTATTGGAGTTGGTATCCTGGCTTGCGAAGATCTCTGAAGAAAAGGGATATGTCTTATTCATTCTTTAAAACTACATTTTTATATGATCTGCTACAAAACCGGATATTGCAAATGTACATATCAGCACTCACTCAAACTTATCGGCAACTGCACTGCAAGGCCTCCCTCAGCCGTCTCTTTATACTTATGGTTCATATCCAGTGCGGTCTCCCACATGGTATTAACTACAGCATCTAAGGAAATACGCGCCTTTCCCGGGTCGCTCTGCAAGGCAAGCTGGGACGCAGTGATAGCCTTTATCGCGCCCATGGTATTACGTTCTATACAGGGCACCTGCACCAGGCCGCCCACTGGGTCACAGGTGAGGCCAAGATGATGTTCCATAGCTATCTCGGCGGCCATCAGGCACTGCTGAACAGTACCCCCCAATGCTTCCGTCAGCGCCGCAGCAGCCATTGAAGAAGAAACGCCTATCTCAGCCTGGCAACCGCCCATAGCTGCCGATAACGTAGCACCTTTTTTAAATATACTGCCTACTTCAGAAGCCGTCAGCAGGAACTTAATGATCTTGCCAGGATCATTACCATCGCAAAAAGCGATAAAATAAAGTAACACTGCGGGCACTACTCCTGCGGCGCCATTTGTAGGCGCGGTTACCACCCGGCTGAAAGACGCATTCTCTTCATTCACTGCAAGAGCGAAACAACTGACCCAATCGAGCGTATATTTAAATGATTGCCCTCCGCTCCGAATTACATTAAGCCATTCATCATAATTTTTGTATGGTTTGCCACCGGTTAGTTTTGTATTTAGGGCCTCAGCACGGCGTGATACCTGCAAGCCACCGGGTAATTCTCCACCAATATGAGCGCCCCGGAATATACAATCACGCATAACTTCCCATATTGCCAATATGCCGTATTTTATATCTTCTTCAGACCGCCATGTTTTTTCATTTTCCATTACCACTTCTGATATTCCTAATCCTGTTTTTTCGCAGGCGGCTATCAAGTATTCGGCTTTCTCTATGGGGTAAGGCAGGGTTACAAAACCTTCATCGTTGTCTTCTTCTCCTTCTTTCACTACAAAGCCTCCGCCTACTGAATAATAGGTCTCCGCAATTTCATCACCATCATTAAAAGAACATAAAAAAGTAAGGGCATTGGGATGGTACGGAAGGCTTTCATCAAAAAGAAAAACAACGTCAATAGCCGGGTCAAAGATTATTTCTTTTTTACCGTTCACAAGTAATCTTCTGTGCCCGGCAATATGCTCCATACGCGGGGTGATCTGGTTCACATCAAATGTAACAGGGTCTTCACCACATAATCCCAGTACTATAGCTATATCTGTGCCATGGCCTTTTCCGGTCTTTGCAAGTGAACCATAAAGAAGCACCCTTACAGACCTTACTTTATCCAGGCCTCTGTGTTTTACAGTACTTATAAAGCGTAATGCTGCGCGCCATGGGCCAAGTGTATGAGAACTGCTGGGGCCTACTCCTATCTTAAAAATATCAAATACCGATATGCTTTCCTGTTTCAAGGTCTGTTATTATAAAAGGGAAATAAAATTGTCCTAAAGGTACTAGTCATTGCGTTAAGTCAAAAGTTAAAAAAACGGTACAACTGCGGGCTATTCGCCCTGTTATATTATTTTTCATACTTTACCGTCTCATAATCTGCTTATATGATCATAGACCTATTGGAAAATGCCGAAAAATATACCTCTGTTCATAAAAGGATAGGCAAGGCATTTCATTATCTCCGTACCACAGACCTCAATGAGGCGGCCCTGGGTAAATATGCCATTGATGGCGATGATGTATTTGCTATCGTACAGGAATATAAAACGATGGACACAACTAATGAAGAAATGGAAACGCACATAAAATACATTGATGTCCAGTATATGATAAAAGGAGAGGAACTTGTAGGACATGCATTACTAAATGGCCAGACTCCTTCCAAGGAATATGATGCAGATAATGACTTCATGCTATTCCCTGATACCCCTTCTTTCTTTACCAAAATGGAAACTGGGACATTCATGGTATTCTTTCCCACAGACATGCATATGCCTTGCATAAAGGTTCATGATAGTGCTATGGTAAAGAAAATAGTTGTAAAAGTGAAAGTATAAGCTATCCGGGAGCAGATAGGTATATTCGGAGGAAGATTTTTCGTAACTATGTGATCATTCTTATAAAATGACATTTTTTGCTCTAAAGAATTTGTACTATACTTTTGTTGCTATAACCGAATCCTTTTTCTCTTGAACATGAATATAAAAAAGAGCCTGTCCACTTATTTCCCGGGAATATTATTATTTCTTGTTGCAATGCTAATTGGCCTGCTTACCTACCAGGACTATGGGATCAGCTGGGATGAACCAACCCAGGTTGACATAGGGAGAACCAATTATGACTATGTTACTCATGAAAGCAAACAGTTATTAACATTGTCCAATAAAGAATATGGTGCAGGTTTTGAAATACCGTTAATATTCATTCAGAGAAAGATGAATATCACTGATGAACGTGATATTTACCTGATGCGGCATCTTGTTACGCATATTTTTTTCCTCATCAGTGTGCTTTTCGGTTATGTATTAATATACAGGTTGTTCAAAAATCAGTTCCTTGCTTGTTTGGGGTTTTTTATGCTGGCATTTGCACCACGTATTTACGCTCATTCATTTTTTAATACTAAGGATATACCTGCCTTATCAATGTTTCTCATATCGTTTACTATTTTTCATGCTGCGTTTAAAGAAAAAAAAGCTGCATTGTTTTTAATACTTGGGATTACATGTGGTTATACTACAGGCATACGGGTTATGGGAATTATGTTGGGTGTTCTTGTACTTTTTTTCCTATTAACAGACCTTGTTACAGATATTACCAGTAAGAAAAACCCAAAGAAAACAATCATCAACACTATGTTGTTTTTAACAGGGTTCTGTTTTATCCTATATATATCATGGCCATATTTATGGGGAAACCCACTGATCAATTTCATGAAAGCTTACAATAAGATGTCACATTATATCTGGGAAGGACAAGTTTTATTAGCAGGCAAATTTGAGATGAGTCAGCATCTGCCCTATTACTATTTTCCCATTTGGTTCCTGATATCCAATCCTGTTTTATGGCTTATTACCGGCTTTGCGGGAATCGTGTGGATCATGATCGGTATGTTCAGAAAGCCTTTAAATTTTCTCAAAAATACAAATGACCGTAATTTTCTCTTATACCTCTGCAGTTTTTTAATGCCCATCTTTGCGGTGATGTATCTGCACTCCGTAATTTATGATGATTGGCGGCACCTCTATTTTATTTACCCTTCTTTTATACTCATGTCGCTTTATTTTATTAATAAAGTCTATCAAAAAAAGTTTAGGCTAATTGTTCAGTCTGCATGCATCATACAAGTGGGATTTATAAGTTATTTCATGATCAAAAACCACCCACTGCAGCAGGTATATTTCAATTCACTCGTGTCTCATGATAAAGAATATTTACGTAAAAATTATGATTTTGACTATTGGGGAGCCAGCTACCTGCAGGCATTAGACCATCTTGTCCATGTAAAGCCCTATGGAACAATAAAAATATGTTACATCAGGGACCAACCATTAAGGAACAACGTAATGATGCTACAGGAAAGGGATAGAAAACGTATTGAATTAGTAGAATGTGACCAGGCAGATTATTTTATTACCAATTTCAGGGGACACCCGAATGATTTTCCTAACCCGGTTGAATATTCCATTGTTGTGCTTAGCAGCACTGTGGTATGTGTTTATAAAGTAGTGCATTAAGGCTAAAGAAAGCAGTTGTAAAAGAGATAATACAACAGTTAGTTTATTCCCATCCTGCGCATCACCTTTTCTACGTCCTCCGGTGTATCTATGCAATGGCTTTCAAATTGTGTTACAGCGCATTTAATTTTAAATCCGTGTTGCAGCCACCGCAACTGCTCTAATGATTCTGCATGTTCTAATGAAGATACCGGAAGCCTGGTTATTTTTTCAAGTATATCTCGCCTGTATGCATACATCCCTACGTGCCGGTAATAATTATAGTGCAAGTGCCATTCTTCTTCATCCACGCCCTTTATAAAAGGTATAACCATGCGGCTGAAATACAAAGCCTCCATTTTGTCATTCAGCACGATCTTTACTTCACCTGTGTCAAATAATTCTTCATGAGTGCGCACGGCTATCATTTGGGTAGCCAGTTCTACAGAGCTGTCTGCTAATATCGTAGCGAGTTCATCAATCTGGGCCGGATTAATAAAAGGTTCATCGCCCTGTATATTAATGACGTACCTGTATGCTGCGCCTAATTGCTGCAATGCATCCCAGCATCGGTCTGTGCCGCTCGGATGATGTGTTGCCGTCATTACCGCTTCGCCTCCGAATGATTGCACATGCTGTAATATTCTGTTGTCATCTGTAGCAACTACCAGTTTTTGCAATGATTTGTTTTTTGCCGCTTCCTCATATACGCGCTGAATCATGCTTTTTCCCCGTATATCTATAAGCGGTTTCCCCGGAAAACGGGAGGATGCATACCGTGCGGGAATAATACCTGCTATCATTGTGGTGAATGTGCTGTGATTTTAGATCCTATAGTTGTATAAAAAGATGGTTCAGGGGTATTCCGTAAAACTATATATTGCCGGTAATGTTCAGTGTAGTGAACGCGTTCCATTATGGTATCATCATATCGTCCGCTTAATCCCATCAGCAATTCTGAGGCTTCACGCAAGCCGTTATTACCACCATCAGCAGCAGTAATATAATCAGCAAGATTCTTTTCCTGTACCAGATTTAGCAACAATGGATTTGCCCCCCTGCCCACCATAATGCGGAGGCCGCAATGTTCTGCTATGGAAAGGTCAAGTACATCATCAAAAAAATAAACAACCTCCTCAGGAAAAATGTTGTTTGTAGCACATAGATGAGACAAGGCTTCTTTTTTGTTCTTCATACAATAATATACCGCCTCAAAATGTTCCCGCTTTGCCAATGTAAATGCAGCCTTATTCATCTCACCCGAAATAATGGCGGTAAATGGATTGCTACCTGTACGGAGATAGTGATTGAAGCGAAGGAGATTTGTGCCCATTGCATCCACTTCATTAAAAGGACTGGAACCATTTTCGTCTTTCACACCACTGTTGAAAACACCGTCCCAGTCAAAAACAAAAGCTTTTGCCCCGAACAGTTTTTCCTGTATGACAGCAGGCAGAGCCAGAAAATGTCCCTTAAAAAAACTTTTTATGTGCCCGATATCAGCCATACGTTTAATATTTCTTTAAGTCCTGTATATCCAACATTCCAAATGGCTTGCCGCTATCTGTTACCAGTATAGTATCTACTTTCGTCTTTTTAAATATCGCATCTGCTTCGTTAAGCAGCGCATTAGCATCAATACTTATAGGGGCTTTGAAATCAAGGCTCCCCATTTTCTTACCTAAAATATGCTCACCTTCATTTTGCAATAACCGCCTGAGATCACCATCGGTAAACACGCCTTTCAAGCTGCCGTCTGTATTTATCACGGTTACGCAGCCAAAGCCGTATTCGGTCATCTTTACAATAGCGTCCTTCATATTCATATCCGTAGTTACGAGCGGATTCGCCCCATTGATCGCTTCTTTCACCCTTACGGTCATTAATCTGGTATCGCTCAGAAATTGCTCAGTGCCTACGGTAGTAAAATTATTATCGGTTAATGCTTTCAATATTTTGAGCGGTACAGTAATAGTATGTACGCCTATATTAATGGCATTGCGCACATGCTCTGAACTGCGCACAGAGCTAAACATGATCTTGGTATCATAGCCATAATGAATTACAGCATCCACACATTG